>CBFGVM010000171.1:0-8562 GCA_965652015.1 uncultured Alphaproteobacteria bacterium | reverse complement strand
AGACCATGATAACTCGCGCAGCCCACCTTCCGGCAATCGCTTTCGATCTTCAGGGCCATCGCGGCGCGCGCGGCCTCGCTCCGGAGAACACGATTGCATCCTTCAGCACGGCTCTGGCGATCGGCGTTACGACCCTGGAGTTGGACGTGGGCATGACCAAGGACGGGGTCGTTGTCGTCCATCACGACGAATGGCTCAACCCCGACATCACCCGCGCAGCCGACGGCGCCTTCCTCTCCGAACGCGGGCCGGCAATCTATTCCCTCACCCTGGAAGAGCTCAAACGTTACGACGTGGGTCGGCTCAAGCCTGGAACGGCCTATGCCGCCAGCTTGCCCGAGCAACGACCGCAGGATGGCGCCCATATCCCGACACTCGCGGAGGTATTCGCGCTGGGCAGGCGTGCGGACCATATCCGCTTCAACATCGAGACGAAGCTAACGCCCACGTCGGGTGCCGATGTGCCTGAGCCCGAGCTCTTCGCCAAGGCGGTGGTTGCGGCGGTGCGCGAGGCAGGCTTTGCAGAGCGCGTCAGCATCCAATCGTTCGATTGGCGAATCCTGCGCATTCTGCGCCGTATCCAACCGGACCTCCTCCGCGGCGGCCTGACATCCGAACAACCCGATTACGACACGATCCAGCGCGGCAAGCCGGGAGCCTCGCCCTGGACCGCCGGCCTCGACGTGGCCGAATTCGGCGGATCAGTGCCACGGCTCGTCGCGGCAGCTGGTTGTCGCGTCTGGTCGCCCGCCTTCGAGGACCTGACAAGCGAATGCATCGCGGAGGCGAGCGCGCTGGGGATTCGTGTGATTCCTTGGATCGTCAACGAGCCGGACCAGATGGACCGTCTCATGCGCATGGGGGTCGCCGGCATCATCACCGACTATCCGGACCGACTGCGGCGCGTTCTTGCCGCCAACAACATGCCGCTTCCCCCACGCGTGTCTATTTCCTGAGAGAGGTACGAACCGGCAAAGACGTCCATCGGCCGAGCGCGGGGATGGGCTGCGTTCCGCCCATCCTACGCCGAGTCGTTGCTCAGCGATGCCGAGGAAAAAGCCCCGCCCATCTGGGCGGGGCTGGCAGGTTACCGATCAATCTCGATGTTGACGCCGGGACGAGACCTTCTGATCTCGACGCCCGGCTCTCGTACGCGACGGCGCTCCTCGATGACCACATCGCGGTCACGCGCACCCCTGCCCACCGTGATGTCGCGATCGCGGTGCACGCAGTTTCGGTTACACAGCGGTCCGATGCAGTCTTGCCGGCATATCCGCTCGGCGCTTGCCGGCAGCGAGAGCGTGACAGACCCCGCCACGGCGATGGCGATGGCAACAATGTGAGCTGTTCGCATCCTCGGGTCTCCTTTGGCCTCCCGTGAAGCAAACGCGTAGCGGATGCTGGTGTTCCGCCGGTTCGCCGCTCGGAATCGCTGGCACGCCCCGCGGAGGGGGCGATATGGGCCCTCAGGCCTATGGGCGGCTCGGGCCGCTTGTTGCCGGACTCGCCGCGCGTCAGCAGGCCCGAAAAATGAAGGAAATCAGTGGGTCGCCACGCTCCTTGAGCGGCCACGGATGCAGCGTCGAAATCGACCGGAGTGTGATGCCCATCACAGAAGCCGCGGCGGGGTTTGGGCATGCTGCTCCCCATCAGCCGGGGTTTCCGGCCAAAATAAAAGGGAGCGTCCCATGATCGAAACCGTGGCATTCGCGGTTGTCTCGCTTGCGCTCGGCATACCCGCACTCATCGGAGCCACCGTTCTCGGCTCGAAACTCAACTTTGATTGATAGCGCAGGACCTGTAGCCCGGATTGGGCGTAGCGCCTCCCGCGAAACCCCCCGCATTGCCCCCCTTTTCGCGGGGTCAATGCGGGTTGCGCTGTTGCGCGATTGATAGCGGAGGGCGGGAACAGTAGCCCGGATTGAGCATAGCGAAATCCGGGTCGCCACGCGCGAGATAGCCCGCATTTCGCTATGCTCAATGCGGGCTACGCTACGCAGAGCGGAAGACTGCTACCTGACCAGCCGGTTGCTGTAGTCGAGCAGGAAGGCCTTGATCTCCGGCTTCACCCGGGCCAGCGCGGCGACGATATCCTGCGCTTCCTCGCCGGTTACGAGAATCGGCTTGGTCTTGACCACGTTGGAATAGTCGCGGATGAAGTCGGGGTTCTTCCACAAGTCGACGAAGGCGGATCGCATCAGCGCGACGGGCTCATGCGGCGTCTTCGGCGGCATCAAGGCGGTGCGAAACATCGCGACCAGCGGATCGGTGGAAGTACGCAAGACTTCGTAGGTGAAACCCGACGGCTTCTTGCCGCCGTTCACCATCGCGTAGAACTCCTCGAACGTCGGCATGTCGGGAAGCGCCACGCTGCGCGGATAGTCGCCGTTCTTGCGCGGGGCAAGCTGCCATAGCGGGATGACGAGTTCGCCCATGGTCGGCTCGATCGAGCCGGTCCAGCCCGGCAGCGAGGTGTTCGCGAGTTGCCCTTCGTTCTGCAGGATCGCGGTTTCCACTTCCTTCAGCCCGCGATAGGCGGGGATCGGCCGGTACTTGAGCCCCAAAAGATCGAGCGAGAGCGCCTGGTTGATGGTGTTGCTGTTCTGTGCGTTGAGCGAGAGCGCCTTGAACTCCGGCGCCCGCATGATGTCGGTCGCAACTTTAAGCCCGGGTGGCGTATCCTTGCGCGCGTAGGCGACCAGCGGATTTTCGACCCCGGCAATCATCACGAAGTCCGCATAGTTGGCGCGCAGCGCCGGATTGCCGAGCAGCTGGGCGATGATGTCGAGCGTGAAGAAGCCGAAGGTCTCGCCGTTGGGCGGGGCGTCGGCAAGCTGATTGGTGCCGATCACGCCACCCGCGCCGCCTACGTTCTTGACGACGATGTTCGGCTTGCCGGCGATGTGCGCGGGCAGATGCTGGGCGATGATGCGCCCCTCGATATCGGTCGGGCCGCCTGCCGGGTAGTTGATGATCATGGTGACGGTCTTGCCCTTGTAGAATTGGGCATGCGCCGTGCCGGCAAAAACGGCGAGCGCGAGCGCCACGATCAGCGCTGTTCGGGTCATGGCCTTGGTCCTCCCTTGCGGCTCTCCTAAAGCTTGTTTGTTTGGAATGAAGTGAACGAGCGGCGTACTCGGTCTGCTCCCTCCCCCGCTTGCGGGGGAGGGGTGGGGAGGGGAGGGGGTAAGCAAGAAAATCGTTGCATGCCCCCTCCCTATCCCTCCCCCGCAAGCGGGAGAGGGGACGCACCGAGTACGCGGCGCGAGCGTGCTTCAAACACGACGAACATACGCTCAAACACGACGTACATACTCTGCCGGCAATTATTTCTTCGCCGCTGGCGATTGTTGCTCGCTCGCTCCGAGCCGGAACGGCTCGAACGTCGGCTTGTAGGATTTCTCGTCGAGGAATTGGCGCAAGCCCGTGTTGTAGGAATCCTGGCTGTCGGCGACTTTGATCGCCTTGCCCTTTTCGGCGAGGTAGTCGTAGGCCTGCGCCACGTCCATCGTGCGGACATGCTTGATCGCCTGCTTGGTCGCGCGCAGCACAGCAGGGCTTTTCTTCATCAGCTTCGCTGCGAGCTCGACGGTCGCGGCCTCGAGCCGTTCGGCGGGAACGGCGTAATTGACCATGCCGATGCGCGCCGCTTCCTTGCCGTCGAACGGCTCGCCGAGGCAGGCGTAGTAGAGCGCGTGGCGCGGCAGCACCGTGTCGGCGACCGCCTTGGACACGAGCGCACCCGGCAAAATCCCCCAATTCACCTCCGAGAGCGAGAAGATCGCGTTCTCGGCCGCGATCGCAAAGTCGCAGGCGAGCAGCTGCATGAACGCGCCGCCGACGCAATAGCCGTGCACCATCGCGATCGTCGGCTTGTCGTAGCCGTAGAGCCGCTCCCATCGCCAGCGATTGGCCGCCGCCGCCGCCTTCTTGCGTTCGGCCGGATTGTTTTCCAACTCACGGAAGAATTTCTTCAGGTCCTGTCCGGCACTGAAATTGCCGCCTTCGCCGGTCACGACCACGACCTTGACGTCGTCGTCGACCTCGAGCCGCGCCAGCGCGTCGTCCATCTCATAGTGCAGGGCAGGGGACATGGCGTTGCGCTTTTCCGGCCGGTTGAGCGCCGCCCAGGCGATGCCGTCGCGCACCCTCACTTTCACACAATCATAGTTGTAGTCGCTCATGGGCGGTCCTCCGGTTCGACGGCACGGCGGCGCAGCGTGCCGTGCTTCATATGCTTCGCGCGGCGCGTTTGCGTAGAAGAACATTGCACATGGTCGGCTTCAAGCAGCAATATTCCTCGCGCGGCCACGGCCGGCGATGCGAGGTCTGCCGTGCCGGCATGTCAGGACCCCGCCCGTCCCCTATGCCGATTGTCTCGCCCCGCAGGCCGGCCTATATCAGCAAACAGGCCGCCGTCGCTGACGACGGCGCGGACGATTAAGCTGGAACGCGAAGGAGTTGCTCATGGTCGAGGTTCTCGAGCGGGACACGGTCGGCGAAACGATCGAGGCGACGGTCAATTACGTTCTGGATAACGGCGAGAAGATATTCACGCAGACCGCGGTGCCGGGCGAAACCGACGTCCGCAGCGGCGGCACGGTTGATCCGCGCCGCGTGACCATCCGCAATGCGCGGCTGCAGAAGGAGCCGTTCGTGCTCGATCGCGACGGCTTCCGTTTCGTGCGTCACGACACCAAGGTCGCGGACTTCTACAACGAGGACCAGATCCGCAACGTCTACTACCCGGAGATGGAAGCGCTGGTAAAGGCGGAGAGCGGCGCCTCGCGCGTCGTCGTCTTCGACCACACGCTGCGCACGGCGGACGACGAGCAGCGCGAGGCGCGCAAAATCCGCGAGGTGGTGCGCCGCGTGCACAACGATTACACCGAATGGTCCGGCCCGCAGCGCGTGCGCGACCTGCTCCCGGACGAGGCCGACGAGTTGCTGAAGCGCCGCTTCGCGATCGTGCAGGTGTGGCGGCCGATCCGCCACCCGGTCGAGAGCTTCCCGCTCGCGATCTGCGATGCGCGCAGCATCTCGCCGAGTGATTTTCTCGTGAGCGAACGCCGTTATCCCAACCGCATCGGCCAAACCTACGCGATCACCTACAATCCGGAGCACCGCTGGTACTGGCTGCCGCGCATGCGGCGCGAGGAGGCGCTGGTGTTCAAGGTGTTCGATTCGGCCAAGGACGGTCGCGCCCGCTGGTCCGCGCACACCGCGTTCGAAGACCCGACCTCGCCGCCCAATGCGCGGCCGCGCGAGAGCATCGAAATTCGCACGCTGGCGTTTTTCTAAAGCGCGTAGTGCAACCGGCACGTTCGTCGCCCGCATTGAGCGGAGCGAAATGCGGCGAGCCGCGGATGTCGCTTCACTCCAGCCGGGCTACGCACAGCATCGACGATCGGGGCCGGGTCACGACGCCGCCGCGAGCGGCCGGTCAAATGGCGAACAGAGATTTCAGGTATTCGAAGCAGCGAGCCCTCTGCGCGTGGCGGCGTTCGGATTTTTTCGGTTCGGGTTCAACCGCAAGGATTTTCCGCTGCATAGACGATGATCGAGCGATTCCACGCATGAGGCGTTTCCGGAAACCCAAAGAAGCACGCAGGTGAAGGAGCTCTTTCGAGAAGAGCGTTGAGACCCAAACCATCGCGGCGAATTGCGGCGTTGCCTCCCGGCATCCGAAAGACGATAATTATCAGATGCGGCCGTGCGAGAGCCGCGACCGGAGGAAACGATGCGTATGCGATTGGTACTTTCAACTCTCGTCCTGCTGGGCGGCTGCGTCACAGCCATGGCGCAGGACAAATACCCCTCCCGGCCGGTGGAAGTGATCGTTCCCTACGCGCCTGGCGGCGGCAGCGACATCATGGTGCGCAACATGGTGAAGGTGATCGAACAGCACAAGCTGGTGCCGGTGCCGATCGCCGTGGTGAACAAGGCCGGCGGCGGCGGCGCCATCGCCCGCACGCAGTTCAGCCAGGCGCGGCCGGACGGCTACACACTCGGCGTCATGGATCCGAACCCTGTCCTGCAGCAGCTGCTCGGCGAGGCGCCGCAGAATTACCGCACCGACTTCACCTACATCGCCAAGCTGGTCGACGACGTGAACTTCCTCATCGTCAAGGCCGACTCGCCGGTGAAGACGCTCGCCGACGCGGTTGCCGAGATCAAGAAGCGCGGGCCCAAGCGATTCAGCATCGCCGGCACCGCGACCGGCTCGCAAGATCACGTCGCCTCGATCGACTTCGACGCGGCCATCGGCCAGCAGACCAATTATCTCGTCACCAAAAGCGGCGGCGAGGTGCTCACCACCCTGCTCGGCGGCCACGTCGACGCGGCCTGGGCCAATCCCAGCGAGTGCATCGAGCAGTACAAGGCCGGCCAAGTGCGCATCCTTGCCGTCGGCGACAACAAGCGGCTGGCGGATTTCCCCGACGTGCCGACGTTCAAGCAAGCCGGCGTCGACATGGTGAGCTACAACTGGCGCGGCATCGGCGGTCCGCCGCGGTTGCCCAAGCCGGTGGTCGACTACTGGGTCGATGTGCTCGGCAAGATGCGGCAAACGCCGGACTGGAAGCAGGGCTATCTCGCCAAGGTCTACCAGGAGGACGGCTGGCTCGTGGGCGAACAGCTCATGAGCTATGTCCACAAGGAGCACGATCAGTTCAAGGGCGTGTTCGAGAAGCTCGGCATGCTCAAGAAGTAAGCCGGTGCGGCTGAGATATCTCGAGGCGGTCACGGCCGCTGCGCTCGGCGCGGCGGCCGCATGCTATCTCTACCTCGCCTGGCAACTGCCGGTGCCGCGCTACACGGTCGCCGCGACGCCGGGCTTTCTCCCCCTCGTGCTCGGCACGCTCATGCTGGGCCTGTGCGCTGCGCTGCTGGGCAAGGCACTGCTCGCGCGCGACGAGCAGGCGGACACGGTCGTCGAGTTCTCCGCCATCGGCCTCGCCAAGATCGCCGGGGTCCTGCTCGCGCTCGTCGGCTACGTGGTGCTGCTCGAGCCGCTCGGCTTCCTGCTGAGCTCGTTCCTGTTCCTCGTTGCGGTGACGCCGCTGTTCGGTCGCGTGCCCTGGTGGATGTGGCTCGGCGTGCCCGCGGCCGTGGCAGTCGCGGCGCACATCGGCTTCGTGGTGATGTTGCGCCTGCGGCTTCCTTCCGGCCTGCTGCCCCTGTGATGGACATCCTCCAGAGCCTCGCCTACGGCTTCTCGGTCGCGCTGACGCCGCAGAACCTGTTCTACTGTTTCCTCGGCACCGTGCTGGGGACCGCGGTCGGCGTGCTGCCCGGGCTCGGCACCATCACCGGCGTCGCCATTCTGATCCCGGCGACGCTCGGCATGAATCCGACCTCGGCGCTGATCATGCTCGCCGGCATCTATTACGGCGCGCAGTACGGCGGATCGACCACGGCAATCCTCATGAACCTGCCGGGGGAGTCGACCGCGGTGATGACCTGCCTTGACGGTCACCAGCTGGCGCGCCAGGGGCGGGCCGGCCAGGCGCTCGGCATGGCGGCGATCGCTTCGTTCATCGCCGGCACCGTGAGCGTGGTTGGGCTGATGCTGATCGCGCCCACGCTGGCCAAGGTGGCGCTGACGTTCGGCCCGCCGGAATATGCCGCGCTGATGATCCTGTCGCTCACCACCATCGGCGGACTGCTCGGTGAATCCGTGATCAAGGGACTGATGTCCGCCGTGCTCGGCCTCATGATCGGCACCGTCGGCATCGATACCCAGAGCGGCGTGTCGCGCTTCACGTTCGGCATGCCGGAGCTTTTGGGAGGGATCGGCTTTCTGCCGGTCATCATCGGGCTGTTCGGCGTCGCCGAGGTGCTCGAGAACATCGAGCAGGGCCTGCGGCGGGAAGCATTGGGCGGCAAGCTTCACCGCCTGCTGCCAGGCGCCGCCGAATGGATCGCGAGCCGAATGTCGATCCTGCGCGGCACGCTGATTGGCTTCTTTCTCGGCACCCTACCCGGGGTCGGCGCCACCGCCGCAACGATGATCGCCTATATGGCCGAGCGCCGGCAGTCGCGCACGCCGGAGCGGTTTGGCAAGGGCGCGATCGAAGGGGTGGCGGCGCCGGAAGCCGCCAACAATGCGTCCGCCACCGGCGCCATGGTACCGCTGCTGACGCTCGGCATCCCGGCATCGGGAACGGCTGCGGTGCTGCTCGGCGCGCTGATCCTCAACGACGTGCGGCCGGGTCCGCGGCTGTTCGAGACCAATCCCGACCTCGTTTGGGGCGTCATCGCCAGCATGTATATCGGCAACGCGATGCTGCTGATCTTGAATCTGCCGCTGATCGGGATCTGGGTGCGCCTGGTGCGCGTGCGCTATGAGATACTCGGGCCGGTGACGCTGTTCTTCGCCTTTATCGGCGTCTATGCGACCGATCTCAACCCGTTCGACGTCTACATCATGATCGTGTCGGGCATGGTCGGGTATCTGCTGCGCAAGATGCACTTCCCCGAAGGCCCGCTGATCCTCGGCCTGGTGCTGGGCCCGCTCTTGGAAGAGCAGATGCGGCGCAGCCTGACGCTCTCGCTCGGCGA
>CBFGVM010000170.1:0-8567 GCA_965652015.1 uncultured Alphaproteobacteria bacterium | reverse complement strand
CGACCTGGGGAATGTCGACCGGCTCCTGCTTCTGATAGATGCAGGCCTTCATGCAATCATTGCAGATGCGATGGCCGGTGGCCGCGCACATCGGATTATCGAGCGTGACGATGGCGAGCGCACCGATCGTATGGCCGCCGGCCTCGACCAGATTCATCTCGGAGATTTTCTCGTCGAGCGGGCATCCCGCCAGCGCGACGCCGAAGACGCTTTTCTTGAACTCGCCGCCCTTCTCCTTGAGCCCCTTGGCGCAGGAATCCTTGCCCTGGTTGTGACACCAGATGCAGTAGTTGGCGTGATCGAGCGCGCCGGCGAGATCGGTGCCCGGATCGGTCAGCGCGAAACCGTCTCGCGCGCGGCGATGTGAAGCCGGGAGCTTGAGCATCGCTACGCCATCGACGACTTCGGTCTCGACCGCAATGAGATGATGGGGATCGATCTTGCGCGGCAACTTGAACAGCACGCCGCCCTTGTGCCGAGCCTGCCCTTGCGGCGTGTGCGTCGCCCAGGCGGCATACCGCGCGGCAAGATCGAGCGCGGCGACGTGCTCGGCCTCGGCCTTCATCCAGGCATCGACCCGTTCGGCGAAGCGCAATTCCGTGAGCTCGCCGCCGATGAGCGGCTCGAGCTGCTGGCGCAGCGTCTGCCCGTCGAACGTTGCGGCTTGATCGGGACCGTATTTCTTTGCGGCACGGCGCTGCACGAACAGCCGCTTCACCGTATAGAGCGGCGCCAGCGCGGTGTGGCGGCCCCGCAGTGCCTCGACCTCGCGCGTGATGGGAAATAGGCAGGCGATGAAATCCTCGAGCTCGACCGCAAGCTCGACGATCAGATCGGAATAAGCCTTGCCGGCGATCTGCTCAGGCGCGGCGCGGGCGGCCATCAGCCGATTGTGCAGCTCGGTGTTGCGACGTTTGAGGAAATCGACAAAGCAACCGTCGAGCCGCACGAGGCCCTCGCGGCAATAGAGATCTTCAAACCGTAGATCAAAGGCGAGGGGAAGATTTTCGCGCATCAACAAAAGGGAATCCTCAGGTTCGGACTTGCGCCGATCGGGAGGCGATCGCCAGACCCACAATCGGGAATTTGCTGCACGAGAGCCGCTAGGCTGGGGCCCTAAATCGTGCGATGACCGCCGCCGGGATCGGCACGCCTTTCATTTTGGCAGGGTCATCCGGGTCGCGCCCGGCCCAGACCCGCGTCTCGCTGCCTTCGACCGCCAGCGCGCCGTCGATCGAGATGCGATGCGCCACCTCGAAGCTCGATCGCCTGAACGCGCTCACCTCGGAGGCGATGTCCGCCACATCGTTGAACTTGGCCGGCTTGACGAAGCGAGCCTTGGCGTCGACGAGGGGGATTCCGACAATGCCGAAGACGCTAGCCAGCTCGTTTGGCCGGACGTTGAGCGCCGTTTCGAACAGCCGCCACGCGCTCCAATCGAAAAACTCGAAGAAGCGGCTGTTGAACACGATCCCGGCCGGGTCGCAATGACCCCATTCGACGGTGAACTGCCGGCGATAGACGAGATTGGCCATGCCTGGTCCGGTTTCCTTACTGGCGGCTTACGGACGGGCGGGAGAAAAGCGCGCCTGTGCATAGGATGTCAAATTGCCCGAACCGCCCGGAATGGGCCCGATCCGGACCGGTTTCAGCCGCAATTTCAGGGGACTAATGCCTTTCCTGGGCACGCTCATAACCAAAACCGGCGGCCGGGGGCGGGAACTGCAATGGTTTCCGCGAGGGGCGTCTTTAGCTCAGTGTCGCAGTTCGGGTCGTGTCGATGCGCGTAGAGGGCAGCGTATTGAGTGCGAACGGCCGACCGTGCGCCATCGCCGCGCTGGCCGCGGCGCGTTGGATTCTTCGCCGCGGTTGGACCGCGGTTGTTGCGGCTGGTCTCATTGCGGCGCTCGCCGACCCCATGCGCGCGGAGACGCTGCCGGAAGCGCTCGTGCGCACTTATCAAGGCAACCCGCAACTCAATGCCGAGCGCGCGCGGCTGCGCGGGATCGACGAAACCGTTCCCCAGGCGCTTTCGGGATACCGGCCGCAACTCCTGGCGACCCTGACCGGCGGCCTGCAGCAGGTGCGGGTGCTGTTTCCCGACAATACCATTCAGACCGCGACGCTGCGCACCTGGACCATCGGGCTAACCGTGTCGCAGACCTTGTTCAACGGTTTCAGGACGGCTAATTCCGTTCGCCAATCGGAAGCGCAGGTGCTTTCGGGGCGCGAGGCGCTGCGCAACACCGGCCAAGGCGTGCTGCTCGACGCCGTGACCGCCTATACCAACGTGCTCGCCAACCAGAGCCTGGTAGAGGCGCAACGCATCAACGTGACGTTTCTGCGCGAGACGCTCGGCACCACCAAGAAGCGTCTCGAGGGCGGCGACGTGACGCCAACCGACGTGGCGCAAGCGGAAGCGCGGCTGAGCCGCGGGCTTGCCGACCTCAATGCAGTCGAGGTCGGGCTTGCGATCAGCCAGGCGCTATACGCGCAGGTCATCGGCGCGCCGCCAGGCCGGCTGGTGCCGCCGGGCTCGATCGACCGGTTGCTGCCGCGCTCGCGCGAGGAGGCGATCGCGATCAGCCGCAAGGAGCATCCCGCCATTCTCGGAGCGATGTACGACATCGACGTCGCCCAGCTCGGCACCAAGATCGCCGAGAGCAGCTTGTGGCCGAACCTCTCAGTGCAGGGAAGCGTCCAGCGCCAATGGGAGGCCGATCCTACGCTCACCGCCAAGGCCAACGATATCGCCTCGCTGCTCGGAACGGCAAACGTGCCGCTCTACGACGGCGGGCTTGCAGCGTCGCAGATCCGCCAGGCGAAAGAACTCGCGATGCAGGCGCGCATCGTGCTGGAGCTCATCCGCAATCAGACCCAGACCGCAGTCCTGGCCGCCTGGGTCACGTACGAAGGGGCGAAGGTTGCGCTCGCCGCCGCCGAAGCGGAGGTGCGCGCCGCCAGCGTCGCGCTCTCCGGCGTGCAGAAAGAAGCGGGGGCGGGACAGCGCACGACGCTCGATGTCCTCAATTCGCAACAGGACCTCACGCTGGCACGCGCGCGGCTGATCGGCGCGCAACGCGACGTCGTCATCGCCGCCTATGCGCTGCTCAGCGCCACCGGCCGGCTCGACGTCAAGACGCTCGCCCTCAACACGCCGGATTACGCGCCCGAGGTCCACTATCACCAGGTGCGCGATGCTTGGCATGGGCTACGCACGCCCTCGGGCCAGTAATCAGCAGCGCGTGCGGACATGAGCGCAGAACCCCGGCTGCCGGATTCCGCGCCCGTCGATTAGCAGACCCAGATTCTCACATAACCCCAGCGGGTCGGGACCCAGCGCCAGCAGCCGTAATAGCTGGAATAGGCATAAACGCCGAATCCGCGAAAGCCGCGGCGGAAATGGCCGACGTGATGGAAGCGGCCGAACCCGCGGAAGTGACCAACACGGAAACCGCCGTGGTGCCCTATCCGGTGGGAGCCGCCATGGAAGCCGTGTCCGCCATGATGGCCGCCGTGTCCGCCGCCGTGACCGCCGTGTCCGCCGCCATGACCGCCGCGAGCGGCTGCGATGGTCGGCGTGAGAGCAAAGAGCGCGGCAGTGACGGCAAAGGCGATGGCCGTTTTTCGAAACATCGATCTGTCTCCTCCAGAGGCCATCCACCCGGGCGGCGATGCTAGGGCCGGCGGCTGAAGCCAAGCTGAACATCGGATCACGGATGCGTGAACTCGGCGCCATGACGGCGCTGCACGCATGTTTTCGGCGTCGTCGTCAGGTGGGTGTAAGGAAAATAATGAAAAGTACCGGTCGCACGCCGAAATGCCGCCGCGCCTGGTGCAACCTCGTTGGCGGATCCACGCAACCAAATCCGAGGGAATTCATCGTGCTTCTCATCGCCTATTACGTCGCATTCATGATCGCCGGCGATCTCGCCGCTTATGCGATCGGCCGCATCACCGAATTCGAGTTCGGCGGCCAAGTGAGCCTGATCGTCTTCCTTGCGCTCTACTTCCTGTTCCTATGGGTCGCTTGGGTGCTTGCGGTGTGGATGACGAAGCCGCCACACGACGAACCGGAGCGCCGCGAATTGGCGTGACAATCAGCCGACGCCTTATGCGAAGCTGATCCAATTCATACGTTGTCGTCCCCGCGAAAGCGGGGACCCATGACCACGCCGCTGGAATATGGGTCCCCGGCATAAGCGCGTTTACGCGCGTCCATAGCCCGTCGAAGACGGGCGTGAACGCCCTTACGGACGCGCTATGCGCGGGGACGACAGCGAGCCACAAGATCCGACTAATCAGCCGGATTTCGTATTACCCGACGCGCACAAAGCCGAGCGAGAACGTTGCGCCGCCGGTCGGACGGTTCTCGACGCTGATTGTTGCCGCGTGGGTTTCGGCAATACGCCGGACGATCGAGAGTCCCAATCCGGCACCTCCCGTCCGTCGCCGGTCGCGTCGCCAGAAGCGCTGAAAC
This sequence comes from uncultured Alphaproteobacteria bacterium, assembly GCA_965652015.1. Lineage (GTDB taxonomy): Bacteria > Pseudomonadota > Alphaproteobacteria > Rhizobiales > Xanthobacteraceae > VAZQ01. The sequence continues at coordinate 4,087 of CBFGVM010000170.1, read as the reverse complement.
ATCAACTCGCGCTCTTCCTCTTTGATTCCGGGGCCCTCGTCGAGCACCCGCACCGTGCCGCTGTCTTCAACGACGATCTCGACGGTCGTCCCCGCCGGAGAATGGTTGATTGCATTCTCGACGAGATTGCGAATCGCTCGCGACAGCATCTCCGCGTTCCCGCTGACCCAGACCGGCGCCTCGCTGCCGCTCAAAGCGATGTTCTTGCCCTGCGCCAGCGCCAGCGGGGCGGCGAACTCCGCGACCTCGGCAGAGATTGCTTGCAGGTCCGCCTTCTCCAGCGGATCGATCGACAAGCTCTCCAGTTCGGCAATGTCGAGCAGCTGATTCACGATGCGCGCCATGCCTTCGATATCTTTGTGCAGCGCCTTGGATATGCCGCGATCGGACAAGGTGTCGATGCGGCTGCGCAGAATCGTCAGCGGCGTGCGTAATTCATGCGCCGCGTCGGCGGTAAACTCCCGCTGCACGCGGAATCCGGCTTCGAGTCGATCGAGCGCCTGATTTATGGCCTCCACCAGCGGCAAGATTTCTTTCGGCATTTCCTCGGGCGGCAGACGGATGTCCGTTCGCCGCGGATTGATTTTCTTCGCGAGTTCCGACGCATTGAGCAGCGGCCGCAATGCCCGGCGGAAAATCACGATATCGATCGCCAGCAGAAACAGCAGCATCGGCAGCGTGATCCACGCCACGCGCTTGAAGAAATCGGCAACGATGTCGTCAACGATGACGTCCCGGTGTGCGAGATCCTCTCCGACCTGAACCCAGACCTTGTGTCCATCCAGTTCCTTGGGGACGCTGACACCGGAGATGGCCGCATCTCCATGTCGCGTGTCCAGGTACGTGACATGAGAGGCACGCGGATCCGCGGAAAATATCGGCGATCGGTTCTTGCGCGAGGAGAATAGAACCCGGCCGGTGTCGTCGACGACCGCATAGGAGTAGCGTCCGACCGCCTGCGAGTAGATGTCCTCGAGCGCGGGCGGCAGATCCAGCCCCCAACTGCCATCCGCACCCAACACGAGGTAGTGCTCGACCAGCTGCGCCTGCTCACTCATCGCTCGGTCATGCAAGTCGTTTGCTGCCCATCTAAAGAACCAGTAGAGCACCACCGGCATGACAATCGCGGTGATCACCAGCGCGATCACGTGCAAGAAAATGATCCGGGAGAAGATCGACTTGAACGAAATCACGCCGTCCTTTCCTCGGAAATCAGGTATCCGACGCCGCGAATAGTATGAATTTGCACCTTGGCGCCGCGCTCGGACAGCTGTTTGCGCAGGCGATGGATGTAAACTTCCACCGCATTTGAGGCGACATCGCCGGACAGACCGAAAATATGATCTTCCACCAGCTTCTTGGAGACAACGCGGTCCTTGCGTCGCATGAGGACCTCGAGCACGGCCGTCTCGCGCGCGGAGAGGACCTGCGGCTTGTCATCGATGAAAGCCTGCCGACTTTCGGTATCGAACGTGAGGTTGGCGATTTGCAGCGAGCGTCCGAGCAACTGGCCAGGGCGGCGTAGAAGCGCTTCCAGGCGGGCCAGCAACTCCTCGAACGCGAACGGTTTGACCAGATAGTCATCCGCACCGCTGCGCAGACCGGTGACACGATCTTGCAAGCCGCCGCGAGCGGTAAGCACCAGAACCGGGAGCGGGTCCTCGCGCTGGCGTATCTCGCGCAGGATGGAGAGCCCGTCGCCATCGGGCAATCCGAGGTCGAGAACCATGGCGGCGTAGCGGGTCGTCGCTAGGGCGCTTTGTGCTTCGGCTGCGGCGGTGAGAACATCGGTTTCATAACCTGCAGCCGCAAGACGTTGCCTGAGCAGCTGCGCCAGCTCTTCATTATCCTCAACCAGCAGCAATCTCATGCGCAACCGCTCCGATCAATGCTGCACCTATTGCGGGTCTGTGCGCAGCTCGCGGTGAGCGACATGGCGACCGGAGTCATTCCGCCGGCACGGAACCGCCTGTCCCGGTGCCGGCCGCGCTGCCCGGCGTGAGAACAAGAGAATGAGCACGGGAAGCGTGATGAGAATGACCATCGGCGCCAGCATCATGCCCCCGACCACCACGACCGCCAGCGGCTTCTGCACTTGCGACCCGATCCCGGTGGAGATCGCCGCCGGCAACAGCCCGACGCCGGCGATCACGCAGGTCATCAGTACCGGACGCATCTGCAGCTCGCCGGTGCGCAGAATCGCGGCGGTCCGCTCGACCCCCGCCTCGATCAGCTGATTGAACTGCGACAGGATAATGATGCCGTCCATCACCGAAATGCCGAACAGCGCGATAAAACCGATCGCGGCGGAGACGCTGAACGGGATGTGCAAGAAGAACAAGGCGAAAATGCCTCCGACGACGGCCATCGGGATCACGCTCATCGCCAATAGCGTATCGGGCAGCGAGCCGAAATTGATCCACAGCAGAAGCGCGATCAAAGCAAGCGTGATCGGCACCACGACCTTGAGCCGTCCGATCGCATCCTGCAGATTGCCGAATTCGCCGACCCATTCGAGGCGCGAGCCGGCCGGCAATTCCACCTGCTGGGCGACCTTGCGCTGCGCCTCCTGGACCGCACTGCCGAGATCGCGGTCGCGCACGCTGAATTTGATCGGCAGGTAGCGTTCCTGGCCCTCGCGATAGATGTTGGACGGACCGGAGATGAGCTTCACATCGGCGACCTCATTGAGCGGAATCTGTGTCGTCCCGTTCGGCCCCTGCGCGCCGATCCGGAGATTCTGGATCGCTTCCGGATTCTGCCTGAATTGTGGTGCGAGCCGCACCACGATGGGGAAATGCCGGTCGCTGCCCGGCTCATAGAGATCGCCGGCCGACTCACCGCCGATCGCCGTCCGGATCGTGGCATTGATATCGCCCGGAGCAAGCCCGTAGCGCGCCGCGCGCGCGCGATCGATCTCGATCTGCACCGTAGGCTGGCCGAGCGAGGTGAAAACCGCGAGGTCGGTAACCCCCGGTACCGTGGCGAGCACCGCCTTGATCTTGTTGGCGGTGTCGGTGAGCGCCTGCAGGTCGTTGCCGAATAGCTTGATCGAGTTCTCGCCTTTGACACCCGAGACCGCCTCGGCGACGTTGTCCTGCAGATATTGCGAGAAGTTGAATTCAACGCCCGGGAAGTCGGCCTCGAGCTTGCGAAGGATCTCGATCGTGAGGTCGTCCTTGTCGACGCCGGGCCGCCATTTACTCATCGGCCTCAACGGGGCAAAGAATTCCGCGTTGAAAAAGCCAGCCGCGTCGGTTCCATCGTCCGGCCGCCCGTGCTGAGAGACGACTGATTCGACCTCCGGAAAACCGCTGATCACGGCGCGTATGCGATTGACGTAGCCGTTGCCTTCCTCCAGCGAGATCGTCGACGGCATCGTCGCCCGGATCCACAGATTGCCTTCTTCGAGCTTGGGGAGGAATTCTAGTCCCAGCGAGCGAACGGCCAGGCCGGCGAGAAGCAGCACGGAGATTGCGCCGGCCAAGGTCAACATGCGATTGCCGACCGCGAATTGCAGCACCGGGGTATACAGGCGATGCAAGACCCGCACGATCCGGGTTTCTGTCTCGGTGACGTGCTCGGGCAAGAGAATGGCGCTGAGCGCCGGGGTCACTGTAAAGGTCGCAAGCAGCCCTCCCGCCAGCGCATAGGCGTAGGTCTTCGCCATCGGCGCAAAAATGTGCCCCTCGACGCCGCTGAGCGTGAACAGCGGCAGGAACCCGGCGATGATGATTGCGGCCGCGAAGAAGATCGAGCGGTTGACGTCGGTTGCAGCAGAAAAGATCGCAGAAAGTTTGCCCGAAAGCCCCTCTACGGCGGTCACTGCGCCGGTAGCCGCGGTCGCCGCGGCCAAACGGCGATAGATGCTCTCCACCATGATGACGGTGGCATCGACGACCAGACCGAAGTCGATGGCGCCGACCGAGAGGAGGTTCGCCGACTCGCCCCTGAGCACGAGGATACCGACGGCGAAGAACAATGCGAACGGTATGGTGGCCGCGACGATGACGGCGCTGCGCAAATTGCCGAGAAACACCCATTGCAGGGCAAAGATCAGCAAGATGCCGAACGCCATATTGTGCAG
>CBFGVM010000169.1:0-8612 GCA_965652015.1 uncultured Alphaproteobacteria bacterium | reverse complement strand
CGCTGCGCCAGGCGCTCAAGATCGCGCTCGACGCGTTCTGGGGACTGATCACGATCGTGATCATCCTCGGCGGAATCCTCACCGGCGTCTTCACGCCGACCGAGTCCGCCGCCGTGGCTTGCGTCTACGCATTCCTCGTCACCATGTTCATCTACCGCGACTGCAAATGGCGCGATCTGCCGCGACTGATCGCGCGTGTGGTGCGCACGGTGGGCATGGTCATGATCATGATCGGCTTCTCGATCGCCTTCGGCTACATGATGGCGATCATGCGCATACCGGCAAAGGCCACGGAATTCTTCGTCGCGATCTCAAGCGACAAATACACGTTCCTTCTCTACGTCAACGTTCTGCTGCTGCTGCTCGTCACGTTTATGGATCTCGCGCCGATGTTGCTCATCTGTACGCCGATCTTCCTGCCAGTGATCAGCGCTTTCGGAATTGACCCGGTGCACTTCGGAATCATCATGATTCTCAATCTCGGCATCGGCCTGCTCACGCCCCCGGTCGGGCCGACCATGGTGGTGGGATGCGCGATCGGCCGCGTGAGCATGGAGGCGGTATCGCGCAGCATCCTGATCTTCTATGTGCCGATGCTGATCGTGCTCGCACTGGTGACCTATGTGCCGGCACTGTCGCTTTGGCTGCCGCACTTGCTGCTGAAATAGACTGGCGCGGCCGAGCTGGCCGACCGCGCGCGAGCACAACCGCGGCTAGAGCGAGTAGCCGCCGTCCACCACCAGCGTCTGCGCCGTCACCATGCCGGCGTCGGCGCAAAGAAATACGATCGCGCTGGCGATATCGGCCGGCGTGCAGGCGCGCTTGAGCAGCGAGCGCTCGATGGCGGCTTGCTTGCGTACCTGCGGCCACGGGCGCGTCCAATCGGTCTCGACGAAACCCGGCGCGACCGCGTTCGCACGTGCTTCTGGCGCGAGCGCGCGGGCCAAATTCTGCGTGAGGTTGATAAGGCCGGCCTTGCTCGCGCCGTAGGCCATGCTGGAGCCCGCCATGTTACGGCCGGCGACGGAAGCGGTGTTGCAAACCGCGCCGCGCGCTTGCTTGAGGGCGGTCGCCGCCGCGCGCGTGCAACGGAACGGCCCGAGCAGGTTGGTGGCGAGGATGGTCGCCCAAAATTCCTCGGTCAGCCGATCGAGATCGGCCGGCGGGATCGGCGCAACGGTGGCGGACGTGCCGGCATTGTTGGCAAGGAAATCAAGCCGGCCCAGCGTGCCGATGGCATCGCCTACCATCTTTTCGGCGGCACCGGCCTTCGAGACGTCGCCCGGCGCGCCGATCACGGCAAAGCCGTGGGCGCGCAGCCGCTCCACCGCCGCTGGGCCGCGCGGATCGTCCGGCAGGTGATTGAGAGCGACCTTGGCGCCGCGCCGGGCGAACAACTCGACCGTGGCCAGCCCGATGCCCGACGCTGCGCCGGTCACCAGTGCGGTTTTGCCTTCGAGGTCGCCCATGCTCGGCCGAGGCCGGAAAAGCTTCGCCCGGGCGTGACCGGGCGAAACGCCGGCGGCGGTCCCCCCTTAGCGACGCATCTCGCTGAACAGAACGCCGCCTTTCGCCTTGGCAGTCGGCTCGGATTCCACGATTTCCACCATTACGGCCTCGGCCGGAACGGAGAAATTCTTCACCACAGCGTCGGTAATGTCCTTGATCAGCGCCTTTTTCTGATCAAGCGAGCGACCCTTCACGGCATGGACGTAGATTTCAGGCATGGCGGTCTCCCTTTTGTGCGTCGCACCCGGCCACTATAGCGAGTGAGCCGGACATAGGAAGACGCCTGCGGCGGCAGGGGCACCTCACCGCATGTAGTCGAAGAAGCCCTCGCGGATATATACGCGGCGCCCAAAATCGCGCTCACCGCCGCCATATCCGCGACCCCACTCGTCCGCGCGAACCTCTCGCCCCCAAGGCGCATTACGCCAATCCGGATCGCGCCGGCGGTTTTCCCTGCGGGCTGTCTTCTGCGGCTTCCTCTTGGACGTCGCAGCGGGCCGGGGGAGTGACTCGATTGCCGCCACTGGCGGGACGGATGTGGTTGCTGCCGACGGCTCCACCTGACGCTCAACCGGCTTGCTCGCCGCTTGAGGGTCGTCTTGGGCGCTCCCCGACACAGCCGACGTGTGGCCGAGCGCGATGGCAGCAAGAGCCGGACGATCGGCTGGGAGGCGAACGACTCGTGGCTTGCGTGCTTTGCCCGCGACGCATTTGCCGTCGAGATAGGCCCAGGTGCGCTGCACGAAATTGTGATGGACGGAATTGTTTTGCTCGCAACTGGTCGTGCCCGGTTCGCTCTGAGCGGCTTCGGTGCGGCTTGGCAAGGCAAGCGTGGCCGGCGGGCGAGCATCCTGCGCGCCAATGACAGTGTCCTCGCCGGTCGCTCGCGTCATCGCACTGGGCGGAATATTGCTGGCCCTCAGCACAACAATTGCAATCACTACAAGGACTGCGCAGGCGACGATGATCTGCATCCGGCGGCGCAGGCGCGGCGTCGGACAGAGCAAACCGAACTCTGGATGCATAGAGTGCGTTGCGGGCATGGGCGCCTCCTGCGAACACGCCGCTCGCCGATGCTATTCGCAGACCCTAAACACCCGACCTGCCAAGCCGTTCCCGGCCTGCCGCGATCGTACGGATTCTTTTGCAGAGGAAATTTCACGGCGAGCGCTGCACAACAGCGCCAGCCCAGACTTGGAGCGCGGACCTCTTAGGTCAGCGCTCCTGCTTCAACGGCGGTGCAGTTGCGATACGATGCACCCTTGCGGGGAGGGGGAGCAGCGCAGAGGACGCGTCATGCAGCTCCGAACCGCGAGCCCCCGAAAGTACATTCAGACCAGACTGGTCAATTATTGTGCCCAGTGCGGGGAGACGATCTTCCTGCCGGAATGGTCCGAGTACCTGGACCGGCACCGCGTTCGGCATTTATGGGAATGCGAAGCGTGCGGCTATAAGTTCGAGACGCTGGTCACGTTTCCCGACAGAGAGTAGCTGCGTTCCGCACGCATTCAGCCGCAAAAGAGCCCTCGGCCGACGCCGGGGGCTCTCGCATTTTAAGCCCAACTGCTCGCTCCGGCTGGGCGCCGATGCCGGATCGATCCGAGAGCGGCGCCAATTCGCCGTCACCGTTCCGGTCGCGGCAGCGGCCAGCCGTCAGCGCGGCCGGCTAGAGCGAAGTCGAAAGCTCGCGAGGCTGCGGCTCCGCCTTCTCGGACGCGGGACGCGCGCCGGCCGGCAGCTGCAACACGCTCGCCTGCTGGCCCTCGCACAGGCGCGTGACCAGCACCACCTGTCCGTCCGGAAATTCCAGCGCGTCGTGGTGGGTTACGGCATTGTCCATGTTGATCTGCCGGAAACGTGCAAGTCGCTGTCCGATCTTCTTATTCGGCAGAATTCCGATGCCGAATGAGGGCTCGCATTCGACATTCTGGTCGAACGCGATTTCCGTGCCGGGGAGCAGGCAGACCGCAACGTGAGGCTCGCCTACCCCCGCGAAACCACGCGTGATCGAATTGGGGAACCTGGTCGCCACCAGCTTGTCCCCGACTTTGGCGGGTCTGGTCGCGACGTGGTGCAGACTATAGTCACACATCGAAGGAACTCCTTTTCCTGTAGGAAGCCGGATTCCTCCTCAGCGAAGCCGTCAGACCCATGGCAGCGGTCGTCTGTCGGACGTTGTCGCGACTTGCCGGCATTGCCGCCAATGTCATCACATTAAAGAGAGTGGCTGCATCAGCTACAGATCCCGACCGCTCGCCGCTGGTCCAAGCCACAATTCATCTCTCTTCTTCGGCCGCTGGGAGGCGAGCGAAGAACGCTGGAATGACGTAACCGGTTCCTCGCTTGGTTGAGCAAAGCGAGACGCTCGCCGCGCAACGGCCTTCGGCCGCCGGCTTGGCCATCCAACGGCGCTCGGATGGGGATCTTCGCCCTGGAAGATTCTTACGGTCAATCAATGCTGAACGAAGAGGTAATCGATAACGTGCCGGAATGGCACGTCGTTAAAGCTGGCGGACGCCGCTCGTCGCGGTTCGTCGCTACCCTCACGAAGGGCCGCAGGCGCGGAATCAAAGCGGCCAAGCCGAGCGTTGACGCGCGGTCATGTGCTCGGCGCATGACTATCTCTCTGTCCCGGCACGCAGCGCGGCCTCCACGCCGATCATCGCGCCCGTTAAGGCAGGAAGCGGCCGAAGACGCCTGGAAGGAGATCGCCCCGTCAAGACATATAAAAGACTCGCCTGATCGGGACTTGGGCCGGGCGCGGTGCTGGGGCGCGCTCATTCACTTCGGAATCTGCACCAGCTCCTTCACCTGCTCGGCCGTCAATGGCGCAGGGATGAATTTCGCCGCCACCGCGTCCGCCATAATCTGGTCGATCCCCTCGACGCGATCGGTGGCCATGCTCTCCTTCGGAATGAGATCGCGCACCCGCAGCACGATCTTCTCCGGCAAATTGGAGTACTCCCCGTAGATTTTGAGCGCCGCCGGATCGGAATACATCCATGCGACGGTCTCCTGATAGGCGCGATTGAAGCGGACGATCGTGTCCCGTCGGTTCTGCAGCGTGTTCACATTGGTCAGGTTGACGCGCACCGTGCGGGTACGGAGCGAGGCGACGTCCTTGCCGGTGGCGATGATGCGGATCTTGCCGTCCTCCGCGAGATCGAGTCCGAACGGTGCCGCGCCGAATCCGACGTCCACCTGCCCGGTCATGGTCTGGGTGATGGTCGCCGCGATGGTGCCGGTCGAAGTCGGTTTCGCGGTGAGTTTGTATTGCGCGATGAGCGCCAGCAGTCCGGCATGGCTCGATGAGCCGGTCAACGAGTACGCAACCGTCTTGCCGTTGAAATCTTCGATCGTCTTGATCGGCGAGTTCACCGGCACGTACCAGTAAAGATCGGGTGATCCGATCATTTCGCTGCCGATGATGCGAATCGGCGCGCCCTTGGCGAACGTGCCCACGGCGGCCGATACGCCCGCCGCGGTTGCAATGTCCATGCTGCCCCCGATCACCGCCTGGATCGATTCCGGGCCGGCCTGGACATACAGGACTTCCAGATTGAGGCCGTGCTTCTTGAAAATGCCGCCGCGCTGACCGAGTTCGGCGACGCCGGCGTCCCAGGCTCCACGCTGCGGGATCGCGACCTTCAGCGTCTCTTGCGACCAGGCGCCCTGGCCTGCCGCCGCGATCATGGTGAGCGCGGCAAGCGTGGTGATCAAGCTGGCCCTCGGCATTGTCGTTCTCCTCCCGTCGTCGCGCCCCGCGGATGCTTGAGCGCCGGCAGCGACCATATGAACCGATCGCGGCTAGCGCATCAAGCGACGCGAGGGGCTCGACAGACCACCGGCCGATAATGCAGATCCCAGGCGAAAGGGATCGATCAATGCCGCAACGCAAGACCAGGCATTCACCGGCGGATGCGCTCGCGGACGAGTTCCGCCAGGAGCGGGCAGCCGCGCTCGGGCGCCTGGGACGCGCGCTTGAAGCAAGGCTTGTTGCCCTGGCGGAGTTTGATGCGGGCGGCCATTCGCAGGTCGCCTCGGACGCGGACGGACGGCAGTTGCGCGCAGCACTCGTTGCGGAGGCGAGCGTTGCGCTATGGCATTTCGTCGTGCAGCGCGAGGCCTGCGGGTTGCGCGACCTGCGCTACGTCCTGCGCGATTACCGTGTGCCGCACGAGGTCGCCGCACGCATGGGCGTGCTGCCGCGGGATCCGCTGGAGCCGCGCTCCCAACGGCGCAAGCCATAGACCGCGGGTGCTGCGGCTCGTTTTGCAGGTCGACCGCGACCGGCACGGACACGCCTTGCGCCTGACTCGAGCCGGGTGTCAGCGCCCTCGAATCCCGCTATCCTTCCGATTCTCAGCCGATTCTCCCAAGGCTGCACCGAGAGGGAACACGCATGAACGTCCTCATTAGCGTGCTCATCACCTTCCTTGTGGTCATTCTCGTCCTCTATCTCGTCAACATGTTGCCGCTTGACGGCCGCGCCAAACAGATCGTGCGCGTGATCGTGATCATTATCGGCGTGATTTCGCTGCTGAGGGTTCTTGCGGTGTTCTAGGTCCGTAGCGAAGCGCCTCCCGGCGGCGGATGGACAAAGCGCCATCGACGAAACGAAATCGGACAGAGATGAAGCGCCGAGGTGCTTCCCGCTGCAGGTCGAGTTCCTCCCGCGTAGCGTAGCCAACTGGGCGGCGGTTTTTGCGCCGCCCATTTTGGTTCCGCACCCGGCCTGTCGTTTGGGCGCCTGGCATGGCCGCGATAGGAGCGAGCGAGCGCGAGACAGATCCTTCTTGTCCATGTCGCGAACCAACCGACGGCTCGTCAACACCCGCTTTTGGCGCTAAGCTGGGTAACAGCGCCAGGATTAAGCCGAAAGGAGCGGTGAGATGAGCATGAGCGTGGGTGTGCTCGACCACTATAACGTTTCGACCCGTAATTTGGGCGACACCGTGCGCTTCTATGAAGAGGTGCTCGGCTTGGTGAACGGGCCGCGGCCGCCGTTCGATTTCCCCGGCGCCTGGCTCTACAGCGAAGGCCACCCGGTGCTGCATCTCAACGACATCTCGCCGACCGACAAACCGCAACGGCCGGACTCGGGAGTGATCGACCATATCGCCTTTGGCAGTCGCGGCTTCGAGGCCATGAAGCAGCACCTATCGCGCAAAGGTGTGCCGTTTCGCGCCAATGAGGTGCCGAACAGCACGCGGCGGCAGATCTTCGTGACCGACCCGAATAACGTGTTGATCGAGCTCAACTTCGACGTCGCGAAGGAGACGGCTTCGCGCTGAATTTTCCAGGCGCGGCGCTCGAGCGGCGCTGCGTGGCTTTCGCAACCTTCTCGGCGATGAAGCGCGGGAGCGCGAACGCGGCAACGTGCACTTCCGGCGTCCAGTATTTGGTGGGGAAGCGGCCGGCCCGGTCGTAACGATCGGCGATGGCGCTGACGGGGAGCCGGCGCAATTTGACGTTGTCGGTGGCCCAGCCCATGGCCAAATGGCCGCCCACGTAAGTCGGAATCGCCGCGACGTAGCAATACCCGTCGGCAAACAATTTTCGAAAATTGGCGATCGCTGCGGTGAGCTCACCCGATTGGAATATCGGCACGCCCCTCTGCGTGACCATCACGGCGCCCTTCCTCATGCAGCGGCTGCAGGCAGCGTAGAACTTTCGACTGAACAGAACCTTGCCCGGTCCCTGGGGGTCGGTCGAATCGACAATAATGACGTCGAAGCGGCGATCGGTCTTGGCGACATATTTCATGCCGTCCGCGATCACGAGATCGAAGCGCTTGTCGGCTAGGACTGGCTTGGTGAATTCCGGAAAATGCCGCCTGGAGAACTCGACCACCGAGGCGTCGATCTCCACCTGGGTCAGCCGCTTGACCGATTTGTGCTTGAGCACCTCCTCCGCGACGCCGCAATCGCCGCCGCCGACGATCAGCACCTCCTCGGCATGGCCGTGCGCCAGGATCGGCACATGACTCATCATCTCGTGGTAGACGAACTCGTCCGCGGTGGTGACCTGAGTCGCCCCGTCGAGCATCAGCATTTTGCCGAAGAACGGATTCTCGAACAGAACGAGATGCTGATGCTCGGTGTGCAACTCATAGAGCACCCGCGCGACTTCGTAGGTCATGCGGAAGCCGAGATCGTCGAACAGGGTCTCGGGAATCCAGCGTTTTTCCGCCATGGTCGAAAACTAGACGACAGCCGGCGCGCGGCAGAGAACGAAAAAGAAGCCGCCGATCCGCGCTCGGGTCCTCTGACTATGTGTCCCGCCCGCGCAAGATCTCGTTGACCTCGACGCGCTTGGCCTTGAAAGCCTTCCGCAGCACCGGGATGCAGGCATCGGGAGTGGCCTTGCCGCACATGAACACATCGAGCGCGGCATAGCCGACGTCGGGCCAGGTATGGATTGAAATGTGGCTCTCGGCCAGCACCGCCACGCCCGATACGCCGTTGGGATGAAAGTGGTGCACATGGATGTGCAGCAGGGTCGCCTGTGCCGCGTCGACGCAGCGGCGCAGCGTCGCCTCGATCAATTCGATGTCGTCGAGACGCTCAGCACCGTGCAGATCGACAATCAGATGCACCCCGGCACAACGCACGCCGTTGCGCACGGCGAAATGTCCTTCGCGGCCCTCGATGGACGCGGGCTTGACGACGGTAACGTGAGAGACGTTGTTGCGGGCGGTGCCTGGCATCGCCCAGCCCTTCCCCGATCGCAAGAGGGCGTTCTGGCGCATTGGCGTCCTCCCCAACCGAGTGGTCCAATCCGAATGCCGAAAGGCGGCGTCAGGCAAGCGAATGCCGCCCGATCAGCCCGTAAGCGGGGACAGATCACAGCGGCGTTGCCCCCACATAAGGCTCAACCCCCGGGAGTCAAGAAGATTCTGCAGCGCAGAGGTTTAGAAACTCCTAGCGCCGGCCGATGCGGCGCGGAGACAGCCGCACCGCCGGTGCGGACGAAGTCCTCGCACTTGTGCGAGAGCGGCCATGCCGTGCCACGCAGCATTGCCGATGCAGACGGCCCGTTTGTCAGCGGCTGCGCGAATCACTCGCGAGACTGTGCTGTTGATTCGTGGGTGCCGGGGCGCG
>CBFGVM010000168.1:0-8751 GCA_965652015.1 uncultured Alphaproteobacteria bacterium | reverse complement strand
ACCAATTCGGCGATCTGTGCTTTCGAGAGCGGAGTCGGGATATATCGCGAGGTGATCGCGTCTTTCATGATGGCATCGAGACCGACGACTTTGTCGGGCGCGAGCATATCCTTCGTGAAGAACTCATCGCGCAGGCGCTTGGCGATGCTTTCCGATACGCCGGCGAACTCGGCGTAACGCTTGAGCGCGGTCGGATCGGAATACATCCAGTCGATGGTCTCACGATAGGCCTGCATGAAACGGGCAAGGACGTCCTTGCGCTTCTGCAACGCGTCGTCGTTGGTAATGAGTACGCGGACGGTATCGCGGCGGATTGCAGAAACCTCGCTTGCTCGCGCCACCACCCGGATCTTGCCTTGCTCGACGGCATCGACCCCGAATGGCGCCTCCGCCCAGCCGACATCGACGTGACCCGACATGACCTGATTGAAGGTCGCGGCCGGTCCGCCTATCGACGTCGGCCTTGCTTTGTTGAGGCGGTATTGCTTGATGAGGTCAAATACGTCGTACTTGCTGGCTGCATTGCTTGTCCAATAGGCGATCGTCTTGCCGTTGATGTCCTTGATCGCTTTGATCACCGAGGCAGCCTGCACATACCAGTAGTTGGCGGTGCCGGTCGTGCTCGCCCCAATCACCCGCAGCGGAGCGCCTTTGCCGTAGGCGCGCAGTACCCCGACCGTGCCAACGCCTACCCCCACGTCGCTGCTGCCTGATGCCACCGCCGATTCGGCCTCGCCCTCGCGCGTGTAGGCCACGTCGAGTGTAATCCCGTGCTTGCTGAAGATGCCGGCGGATTGCCCGAGCTCGGGCGCAGCCGACTCCCAAGCTCCGCGCTGGGCGGCGGCGACTTTAAGCGTGTCCGCGGCCGATCCTTCCGGGGTCACCGCAAACAGCGCTGCAACAATGGCGGCGCTCCCCACCAAACAGTTCGCTTTTCTCATTGGCTTCATGGTGCTCCCGCGCTCCGCGCAAACATAGCAGACTTAAGCGTGACCAGATCCACCGCCGCCACGCCGGTCAATGTCGCGGATGGACGTTGATCGCGCGCTGGGATCGTGTAATTGCATCAAAAACGTCACAAGCCTACCCGGCCGGTAAAGACGCGTGGCATATGGTCGCTTCCCGGCCGCGGCACCTTACCAGGGAGCGCATGTCCCGTTTGTGAGCAGGAACACTGAACCATGACCCTCGGCGAGCTGGATATGGCGACGCTGGCGAACAGCGCAATCGACGCGGCAATGGACGATATCCTCACCAAATTGCTCACTCACCTCAAGGTCGATGCGAGCAACATCACGTTCGAGGCCCTGTGGCTGCGTCTGATCGATATCGCACTGGCCTCTGTCACCGTCGCCAATATGTTCGCGCTGATGGGGGCCATTTTTTTCGTCACTACGCTGTTGATGCGCACAATGGTGCCGCTGCGGGTGGCCGGCATCATCAGCGACGTATTCTTCATCGGGTATGGATTGCTATCCTATACTGTTACCACGCTTATTTTATATATTCTGTTGCTACCCATCAATATTTTCCGCCTCGCGCAGATGCTCAAACTCGTGAAAAAGGCGCGGGTCGCCGCGCAAGGCGATTTGTCGATGGATTGGCTCAAGCCGTTCATGAATCGCCGCAAGTATTCCAAAGGCGACGTGCTGTTCCGCAAAGGCGACCGAGCCAACGAGATGTTCTTCACCGTGACGGGAAAATTTCTGGTCACCGAATTGAGCATCGAACTTCCCCCCGGGCGTCTCGTCGGCGAACTCGCTTTTCTCTCGCCGGACAACCGGCGCACCCAGTCGCTCGAATGCACCGAGGACGGAGAAGTGCTCGCCATCACCTATGACCGGCTGCTGGAAATCTACTTTCAGAATCCGGAATTCGGCTACTACTTCTTGCGCCTGACCACCGAGCGGCTGCTGCAGAACATCGCGCGGCTCGAAGCAACTATCGATCAATACAAGGCCAAAGAGCAGGCCGCGGCCGCGAGCACACCCTGATACTGTGGGGTCAACGCGAGCCACGCTCCGGCGCGGTTCACGATTTGCGACTTACGAAAAAGGCCTCTAGCACGCGGCCTTCCTTGGTGTCGACGTTGCACGGACCATCCAGGCTGTACTCGCTTCCCAGGGCCTTCACGCTCACCGCGGATGCAAGCACGCGATTAGGCTCGCTCGCCGCCTCCATGCGCGCCGCGATGTTGACCGTATCGCCCCAGACGTCATAGGCGAACTTGCGCGTGCCGATCACTCCGGCCATGACCGGACCGGAATGCAGCCCCACCCGAATCGTGAAGGGGACCGGCAAGCGCGATCGCAATCGCGCAGTCGCTGCAACCATGTCGAGCGCGAATTTCGCCGCCAAGCGGGCGTGATTGGCACGCGGGGTCGGCACGCCGGAAACCGCCATGTAGTTGTCGCCGATCGTCTTGATCTTTTCGATCCCGGCATCTTCGGCAAGCTCGTCGAATTCGCTGAACAATTGATTGAGGCAGGCAACGATTTCAAAGGCCTTCATGCGCGCCGTGATCTTGCTGAAACCGACGACGTCGGCAAAGATGACGGTGGCATCCTCGAAATGGTCGGCGATGTTGCTTTCTCCGTTGCGCAGCCGGGTCGCGATATCGGCCGGGAGCACGTTGCGCAGCAGGTTCTCGGAATGGCGCTTTTCGTTCTCCATCTTGCCCAGATACTCATTTTCCAGCGCCCGTAAGGAGTGTCGGCGCAGCGCCGCGCCGATCCGCGCGCGCAGGATCGTCGGATTGAACGGCTTCGGCAGATAATCGTCGGCGCCGAGCTCGATGCATTGAGATACCTTCTCGACGTCCGTGTCGGCGCTGATCATCACCACCGGGAGATCTCGCTTGTCCGGATCGCTCTTGATTAGTTTGAGCACCTCGTCCCCATTGAGATCCGGCATCATTAGATCGAGCAGCACGAGGCTGAAGTTTTCCTTCTCGATGAGCGCGATGGCCTCGGTCCCGCTGGCGGCGCTGGCGATCCGCTCGTGACCATCGGTTTCGAGCAGCAATTGCAGGGTGTATCGATTGTCCTCATTGTCATCGACGATGAGGATCCTGGGGGCATCCGTTGCCATGCGTTACCCTTGAGCTCCTCTCGATCGGCTCATCACTTCGGCACACAGCCCCTACTTTGATTACGGACCGAGGCGCGTTCATCATATCGTTTGCCACATTGACGTGACAGTCGTAGCCCGGATCAGCGCCCCCCAGGTGACTTCCGCGCATGCGGGCTCCTGGCTTCCCGAATATGCGGACGTTCATCACGGACCTCGCCGAGATCGCGATAGACGTCGAGCGCCTGTCCGTGGAGCGAGCGCGCCTCCGCAAGGTCGCCGGCGAACAGTCGAGCGGAGGCAAGCGCGCTGAGGCAGCGCGCCAACGTCTTGGTGGTCCCAAACGGACGCACGAGGGCGTGGGCTTTGCGCAGCAGATGTTCGCCCTCGTCGGCGCTGTCGGGCAACAGGCGCGCCGTGCCGGCTCGCAACAACACGCGCCCCTCGTGAAAGGTCTCGCCGAGCTTGCGATAGAGACCGGCGGCGCGGATCGCCTCGTCATAGTCGGCGGGATCGTCGAGCTCCCTCACATCGCCGGCCTGCCAGGAGAGAAGCCGCGCCGTGACAGCGGGCGGCGTCGTCTTGCCGGTCTTATCGAGCGCCGCGATAACCCAGCGCCGGTGCTCCAGGATGAGGCCGAGCTCGGCCCAGAGCACGTGGCTGTGCGCGACGAGATCGAGCCCGAGCGCGACATCGCCGTCCGGTCCGAACGCCCATTCCAGGGCGCCGCGCAGGTTGTCGACGTCGGCTTCATAGCGCGCGATCCACTCGCGCGTCGGCGTCGTCTCCCACTCGGCGCTCGCCTGCGCGAGGCGCGCGGCAAAATGCTCGGCGTGGCGGCGGCGCAGGCGCGGCGCATCGCTAAGCTTCTCGGCCGCATAATACCGGGTCGATTCGAGCAAGCCGTAGCGACATTCGCTGCCGGCAAGATCGGTCTGCACCAAGGATTTCTCGACCAGCGACAGCAGCAGATCGCCAACCTGCTCACGCGGCATGTCGTCGCCGGCAGTGGCGGCGGTAATCGACGCCAGCGTGGTGCCGCCCAGAAATATCGACAGTCGCGCGAGCAGCGTCTTCTCTGCCTCGCTGAGCAGGCCGTAGCTCCAATCGATCAGGGCGTGCAGCGTCTGCTGCCGCGGCAAAGCGGTACGGCTGCCGCCGGTGAGGAGGCGGAAACGTTGATCGAGACCGCCGGCGAGCTGCTCCACCGGCAACACCTTCAGCCGTGGCACCGCCAGCTCGATCGCCAGCGGAATCCCGTCGAGCCGCCGGCAGATCGATGCCACCGCCGCGGCGTTGGCGTCGGTGAGCGCGAATCCGCAGCCGAGCGCATTCGCGCGCTCGACGAACAGGCGCACGGCCGCGTAATCGCTCACGTGCGTCGCCGTCAACGCCTCGCTCGGCTGCGGGGCGGACAACGAGGGCACGCGAATAACGCTTTCTCCTGCGATCGCCAACCGCTCACGGCTTGATGCCAGAATCGACAGGCGCGAGCAGTTTCGTATCAGCGCTTCGGCCACGCGTGCGGCTTCGGCAATGACGTGCTCGCAATTATCGATGATCAGCAGCAGCTCTTTGTTCCTGAGCGCCGATGCGAGCGCGTCCAGCCCGCCGACCGTGGCATTCAGACTCACGCCCAAGACGTCGCCGATGATGGAGGTCACGAGCTGCGGGTCGTTGAGCGGAGCGAGCTCGGCGAGCCATACGCCGTCGGGATAACGGTCGAGCAAGCTGCGGCCGGCCTCGATCGAGAGCCGCGTCTTACCGACGCCGCCCGATCCCGTGAGCGTCACCAGGCGATGACTGCTCAGCCGCGCCTTGACCTCGACGAGATCAGCTTCACGTCCGATCAAGCTGGTCAATTGCTGGGGAAGATTGGTGGTCGCGGCGGCGGCGTCGGCAGAAACTGATGCTCCTTGGTCGCCGCCTCGCGGCGCTTTGGCCTGTGCGGCGCTCGCGCGCGTGACCGGCGCCACGAAGCGATAGCCTCGCCCGGCGACGGTGAGCAGGTAGCGCTCGCCGCCGTCCGCCGTCGCCAGCACCTTGCGCACCGCGGAAATGTGAACCTGAATGTTGTTTTCCTCCACCACTACCCCGGGCCAGACCTCGGCCATGAGCTCGTCTTTGGTCACCAGCTGCCCTTGGCGGCTGACCAGCGCCAGCAGAATCTCGAAGGCGCGCTGACCAATTGTGACCGGGACATCGTGGGCCAGGAGCTCGCGACGCGCGACCAGCAAACGAAATGGTCCGAACGCGAAAGCCTCGCTCATCGGCTTTGCTCCGGCTCGACGAACCGGAAGGTCAGCCGATTGCGACCGTCGCGGCGCTCGTAGTCCATGCCGCTCGCAAAGTTGCGCATGAGGTGGATGCCAAGGTCGCCGACCTTCGCCTGCTCGAGCGAGGGCGCCGGCACCGGCGGCGGCGCGCGGGTGGGATCGAACTGCCGGCCGTTATCCTCGACGCGGGCAACGAGCGTTGTGCCGTTCCGCTCGAGCTCGACTGCGATCTCGAGCGGATCGTCTTTCGCGCCGCCGTACATGATGATGTTCGCGACGGCCTCCTCGAGGCAAAGTTGCACGGCGAAGGACACGTCAGGCGACGTGCCCTGTCGGGTGAAACCGTCGATCCAACCCGCCAGCCGCTCCAATTCGGCGACGTCCTTGCCCAGCAACAACCGACTTGCTTGGGAAGGCGACATCGCAATCACGAGGCCAGCGCCGCCATGGCCGCGGCTTCGGTCTGATGGATCGGGATCAGCGCATCCATTCCGGCCGTCTTGAGGACCTTGGCGACGTTGTTGTCGGGACACAAGATGACGAGGTTCCCGCCCTTGCCGTTGACGATCTTCGCCCCGACCAGAAGAACGCGAATGCCGTAAGAGGCGAGGAAGGTAACGGCGGACAAATCGACGATGATCTTCCGTTTTTCCGTGACGAGCTTGTTGAATGGCAGCTCGACGACGACAGCGCCGGTGGTATCGAACCGCCCGCGCAGGACGACCTTACTGATGCCGCCGGCGAGATCGTCAACCGACATGTCCATGCAGCACCTCCCGTACCCGCGCTGTCATAGCGGGATTTGCTTTGCGGCGAAATGCCGGAACCGGTCCGGTTCAGCAGATTTCAGAACGATTCAGCGCCGAAGAACGAGCCGCAAAGGTGGACATCAATGTCTAGCCTCCCGCCGGTCATTCCTGCGAAAGCGCCAATCCAGGACAAGCTTGGGGATCACCGCTTCCGCGGGGACAAGCAGAGCATGAGCACGTGACGCCAGCTTGTGGTTCGATATTAGGGGAACATGGTTTAAAGTACGCCTTCCGGCATTCATCGGAACAGCACGGTGACCGAGAATCGACCGAAGGGAGGTTCCCCCCGCATCCTCGTCGTCGATGACAACGACGACAACGTCTACACGTTGAAGCTGCATCTCGATCTCGAGGGCTATATCGACGTCGAGACCGCGCGTGACGGCGAAGAGGCGATCGCGCGGCTCAAGACGGACACCTTCGACCTCGTCCTGCTCGACGTCATGATGCCGAAGATCGATGGGTTCCAGGTGCTCACTTGGCTCAAGGATCAGGCGCGGCTGCGCGATCTTCCCGTGATCATGATTTCGGCGTTGACCGAGTTGAACAGCATGGCGCGTTGTATCGAGCTCGGCGCCGTCGATTATCTGCTCAAGCCGTTCAATCCGGTTCTGCTGAAAGCCCGGCTTGGCGCGACGCTCGAGAAGAAGCGCTTGCGGGACGAGATCGACGCCCATCTCGCCCGTTTGCAAGAGGAGCTCGACGCAGCGCGGCGGCTGCAGATGGCGATGGTGCCGCAATCGTTTCCGGCGCCGAGCTCGGATTTTCCGATCGATCTGTGCGCCAGCATGGAGCCCGCGCGGGAAGTCGGCGGCGACCTCTACGACTTTTTCCTCACCGAGGACGGAATGCTGTGCTTCCTGGTGGGAGACGTCTCGGGCAAGGGCATGGCGGCGGCGCTGTTCATGGCACGCACCAAGAGCCTCATTCGCATCGCCACTGACCTCATGCGCTCGCGAGAGGGTCCGTCGGCGGCGCCCGCCGAGATCATCGCGCGCGTGAACCGCGAGCTTTGCCAGAATAACAGCGACATGATGTTCGTGACGTTGTTCTTCGGCATGCTCAGACCGACAAGCGGCGAGCTCGAATTCTGCAATGCCGGCCACAACGCGCCCTATCGTCTGAACGGGCAAGAGATCGCGGCGATCGAAGGGGCCAAGGGCGTCATCCTCGGCGTGCGCCCCGATGCGGTCTACACCACCGGACGCAGCTCGCTGACGCCGGGCGAAAGCATTTATGTCTTCACTGATGGCGTGACCGAAGCGGCCGATGGCGAGGGACAGCTTTTCGCGGAAGCGCGTCTGGAAGCGGTGCTGCGGGCCGGCGCCGGATGCTCGACTGCCGCGGAAATCGTAAAATCGGTGGGCGAAGCGGTCCGCAGCTTCGTCGGCGCCGCGCTGCCCTCCGACGACATCACCATGCTGGCGGTCCGCCGGCTCGACGCCTCCGTGCTGTGAGCCGCGCGACGGTTTCCTCTGCCCCGCCGCTTACAGTCGATTCAGGACGATTCAGATTCGCCCCAAGGACTAGAGCCGGCGGTCGCAGGCATGGTGGGTTCCAGCCCGCGCCCCCTCTAGCGCCAAGCGCGTTTACGCTTTGCCGGGACGCGGCGCGTTTTTTGGCGTAATTTGCATGGCCACGCGAGCCGTCGGCGAAAAGGTGCCGGAGTGAGACGCCGCGAATTTATCGCCTTGCTGGGCAGCGCCGCGGCTTTGCCGTTCGCAGCACGAGCACAGCACGCGGCAAAAATTCGGCGCATCGGCATCATCGATGATGGGCCGATGTGGCGCTCCTTTCGCCAAGCCTTGCGCGAGCTGGGCTACGTCGAAGGCCAGAACATCGCCTACGAATACCGCTATGGCAATGGCATGCCTGAGCGGCTCGCAACCGTGGCGGCCGAGCTCGTCCGCCGTCCCGTCGACGTGATCGCGACCTTCGGCACGCCGCCCACGCAGGCGGCGAAGGAGGCGACCGCGACGATCCCCATCGTCATGGTCGGCGTCGGCGATCCGGTGCGCGCCGGCTTGGTCGCAAGCCTCGCCCGGCCAGGCGGCAATCTCACCGGCAATACTGTGCTGAGTCCGGATCTCGGGCCCAAACGCCTGCAAATCGTGCGCGAGGCAATCCCCAACGCGACGCGCATCGCCTATCTCGCCAATTCGGACAATGCCTCGAGCGTGGCCACGATCGCCGAGATGAAGATCGCAACCCCCGCCGCCGGCATGGTGCTGATCCCCGTCGAGGTGCGCAGCCTTACCGATTTCGATCCCGCCCTCGTCGCGATGCTGCGCGAGCGTCCCGACGCGGTCATGGTGACCAACGATCCGTTCCATCAGCTTCACGTCAGCCGCATCATCGAGTTCCTGGCCAATAACCGTCTGCCGGGCATGTTCCAGAACAAGGAGAACGTCGCGGCCGGCGGGCTCATGTCGTATGGCGCCAGCGTGCCCGATCTCTTCCGGCGCGCCGCGGGCTACGTGCACCGTATCCTGCAAGGCACCAACCCGGCGGACCTGCCGGTGGAGTTGCCAACCAAGTTTGATCTCGCCGTCAATCTCAGAACCGCCAAGGCGCTGGGCCTGGAGCTTTCGCCGACA
>CBFGVM010000167.1:0-8775 GCA_965652015.1 uncultured Alphaproteobacteria bacterium | reverse complement strand
ACGCTGGTCGAAGCGAATCGGACATTTATCGCTTGCCCGTTCAGCAACACGGTCATCGCGGGGCTTCGCGACCTCAAGGCGCAAGAATTCGGTTACGACAAGCTCACCGGCGATCAGGTGGTTCTCCAGCTCTCGCCCGGAACGGCGATCGATCCGCAAGGACGCATCATAACGCTCGGCAATGGGACGCAACTTCGTTACGACCGGCTGGTACTCTCGCCCGGCATCGATATCCGTTGGGACGGTCTGCCCGGCTACGCGGAAGCCGCCGCCGAACGCATGCCGCACGCCTGGAAGGCCGGCGACCAGACGCTGCTGCTGCGCCGCCAACTCGAAGCGATGGAGGACGGCGGCACGGTGGTGATGTCGGCGCCCGCCAATCCTTTCCGCTGTCCGCCCGGGCCATACGAACGGGCAAGCTTGATCGCCTACTACCTCAAGACCAAAAAACCGAAATCGAAACTTATCATTCTTGACGCCAAGGATGCCTTCTCCAAGCAGCGCCTGTTCCAGAACGCATGGAAGGCGCTCTACCCAAATCTCGAATGGGTGTCCCTGTCGAGCGGCGGCAAAGTCACCTCGGTCGATGTAGGTGCGATGACGCTCATCACCGATTTCGGCCGCCACAAGGCGGACGTCGCCAATGTCATTCCGCCGCAGAAGGCGGGACGGATCGCCGAGCTTGCCGGGGTCGCCGACCGCACCGGTTGGTGCCCGATTGATCCCGCCACGTTCGAATCCAAGCTGCAACCCAACATCCACGTCATCGGCGACGCCTCGATTGCGGGCGCCATGCCGAAGTCGGCGTTTTCGGCCAACGCTCAGGCCAAGGTCTGCGCGGCCGCGGTCGCCAAGCTCCTTGCCGGCGGCAAGCCCGAAGAGCCCAAGCTGATCAACACTTGCTATAGCCTGGTGGCGCCCGACTACGGGATCTCGATCGCTGGCGTCTACCGGCCTGCAGACGGACAGATCAAGGAGGTAGAAGGCTCGGCCGGCGTGAGCCCGCTCGATGCGCCGAGTTCCACCCGCGCGCTCGAAGCCACTTTCGCGAATGCCTGGTTCAACACGATCACCACCGAAGTCTTCGGCTGAACATTGCCGCGCGCTGATCATCGTGTTCGCGGCTGCCGCGGCAATTGCGAGCTGTGCCGATGCCGCGCGCGGCGAGGAGCAACTTCGTCCCTACGCGGTGGTGGAAGATGCCATCCCCGAGTCGCTGACCGGCGCCAAGGGGGACGTGGAACGCGGGCGCAGCATCGTCGTTAATCGACAGGTGGGCCTCTGTCTCCTCTGTCATAGCGGCCCCTTCCCCGAGGAGAAGTTCCAGGGCACACTTGCGCCGGATCTCAAAGGAACCGGCGCGCGCTGGTCGGAGGGCCAGCTACGGCTGCGCATCGTGGATGCGAGCCGTCTCAACCCGAACACGATCATGCCGCCGTATTATCGAATTGAGGGTCTCACGCGTGTCGCCCCGGCATTTGAAGGCAAGCCCGTGCTGAGCGCCGAACAGATCGAGGATGTAGTCGCCTATCTCGCGACCCTGCGCGACGAGCGAGCACCATGACGCGAGCCAACGGTATGTCGGAAAGGACCCGGCGCCGCTTCTTGGTCGAAGCCGCGGCGCTCGCCGGTGCTGCCGGGCTGGGGCTCGATTCGGGTTCTGCGGGCGCGACGCCGGCATCCATACAGGCCGCAATCAGAAATGTCGCTGGCGAGGCCAAGCTCAACACAGGCAAAGTCAAAATCGACGTACCGGCGCTGATCGAAAACGGCAACGCGGTTCCGCTCACTGTGTCCTGCGAAAGCCCCATGACGCAAGAGGACCACGTCAAGGCCATCCACGTGTTCACCGAGAAAAATCCGCAACCGAATGTGATCGGCATCAGCCTCGGTCCACGCGCCGGACGGGCGAGCGTGTCGACCCGCATCCGTCTTGCCGATACGCAGAAGATCGTCGCAGTGGCGCAAATGAGTGACGGCTCGTTCTGGTCCGACGAGGTCGAAGTCATCGTGACGCTTGCCGCCTGCCTCGAGGGAGCCTGATCATGGCGCGTGCCCTCATCAATGCGCCGGCGAAGGCCAAGCGCGGTGAAGTGATCGAGATCAAGACCATGATCTCGCATACGATGGAGACCGGCTTTCGTCCCGACAATACCGGCAGGCCGATACAGCGCGACATCATTAGCGAGCTGGTTTGCAAGTATAACGGTGAGGAGATCGTCCGCGCCGAACTGGTCCCGGCGATTGCCGCCAATCCGTTCCTGACCTTTTTCACCGTTGCCACCGAGAGCGGCACGCTGAGCTTCGAGTGGACGGGCGACAACGGTTTTAGCGCGACCCAGTCCGTCAATATCACCGTCGAATGATCGCGGCGGCGGCTCTTTTCGTGACTGCCTTGTTCGGCGCTGCCGCGGCCAACGCCGCCGAGGTCCCGCTCGCCGAGCGAAAGTCGGGTTACGAATTCATGGCGCGCGAGACGCGCGCCATGCAGGACGACGACACGGCCAATCCCGCCATGCTTTCGGTGCTCGACGGCGAAACGCTCTGGCAACGAAAGGACGGCTCTGCCGCCAAATCATGCGCGGATTGCCACGGCGACGCGCGCACGAGCATGAAGGGCGTGGCGGCGCGTTATCCGGCTTTCGATGCGGCACGCGGACGACCGATCGATCTGGAGGAGCGCGTCAATATCTGCCGCACGGAAAAGCAGCAAGCGACCCCGTTTGCCTTCGAAAGCAAGGAGCTGCTCGCGCTCGCAGCTTATATCGGAAATCAGTCGCGCGGTTTGCCCATCGATATCGCAGACGACGAACGCACGAGACCCTTCCTGCAAACCGGTCGCGAGATGTTCATTCAGCGCCAGGGACAGCTCAATCTCTCCTGCGCGCAGTGCCACGACGACAACTGGGGGCAGAAGCTTGCCGGCGCGCCGATCCCGCAGGGCCATCCGACCGGATATCCGATCTACCGCCTCGAGTGGCAAACACTCGGATCGCTGCAGCGGCGGCTACGCAACTGCCTGTTCGGGATGCGTGCAGTTTCCTATCCCTATGGCGCGTCGGAACTGGTCAACCTCGAGCTCTACCTGATGTGGCGCGCACGCGGGATGCCGCTCGAAACACCGGCGGTCCGGCCATAGCCTAAACTCAGTCCGCGTAGGTCGTCCTCGCGAAGCGGTATGGCGCTATCGGGACGGCCGCTATTGCGTCTGCGTGCGATGAAAATCGTCCTCCGGACTCGGGCCCCAAATGCTGGTCTTTCCCGGCGTCCAGCGTTTGGGCCGCTGCGGCGTGTCGTGGTGCCACGGGCGCGGCTCGAAATAGCCGAGCTCCTCGTCCTTCATCTGATCGAGCTCGCAGAAGAACTCGACGACCTGGTCGTCAACGTTGCGATGGTAGGTGGCGACGTTGTGCCCCGGACCGTGCCGCAACGGCCCCCAGATGATCGGAACCCGTTTTTGCCCCATCACCTCACACGAGTTCTGCAGATGCATGAAATCCTTGAGCTCGAATGCGATGTGGTGAAGCGTCACGTTCGGACCGGTGAAGAAGTTCACGGTGTGATGATCCGGATTGCAGCGCATGAAGCAGAAGAAATCGCCGATCCAGTCAGACACGCGAAAGCCGAGCACCTGCTCGTAAAATGCGACGGTGCGCTGGATATCCGGCGTGTAGAAGGCGACGTGTCCGAGCTTGAGCGGCCCGATACCGGCGACCTGCGCGTGCTTGCCGAGATAATTCCACTCCTTGAACAGGTCGATCGTCGTTCCCTTATCGTCCTTGAACGACAGCACCTGGCCCATGCCGGGAACGGAATCGTTGCGCAACTCGCTGCGTACGCCATCCTTGGATAGCTCCCGCGCCAGCTCGCCGAAATCGGAATTGGGCGCGACCTCGAACGACAGCTTGCTGCAATGCGCGCGGTCCGCGCGGTTGAGCTCGATCACCAGCTGCCCGATCTTGCTGGCGAGAAAGGCACGATCCCTTTCGCGTTCGGCCAGGATCAGTCCCATGAACTCGCCATAATAAGCGATGGCCTTGTCCAGGTCCGGCGTCTCGAACGTAGCGTGACCGATGCGTTTCGGTCTGATCATGGCGTCTTCTCCTTTTAGCGATGCGGCCCTCGCGCCGGCCTCATTTACATCATTTCCTCTTCGCTCTTAAGGCTCAACCGAGCTACGCCCTCGACAAGATCGACATATTAAGCAAAAGCTTTCGTGAGTGACATGGCACGCAACGGAGCAAATGAACATGGCCGGCTACAAGCTCGCGACTTACCAGACCTCCGACGGCCCCCGGGCTGGCCTGGTCATCGACGACAAGGTGTTCGATGCCGCCAAACTCACGGGCAAGGGCGCCTACACGACAGTCCTCGGCATCCTCGAGGACTGGAGAACGGCGAAAGGCGTGCTGCGGAAAGCGGCCGCGGCGGCTGGCAAAAGCCGCGTCAAAGCCTTGCCGCTGGCGCGCACCAAACTCTTGGCGCCCGTGCGCTGGCCCTCCGCGATCTATTGCGCGGGCGCCAACTACGCCGACCATGCCGCCGAGATGGCCCGCCGCATGAATCGGCCGCTCGAGCCCGATCCGCATACCCAAGGGCTTAAGGCGTGGCATTTCATCAAGGCATCGCGAGTGCTCGCCGATCCCGGCGCCACGGTGAAGATTTCCGGGCTGTCGAACGAGATGGACTGGGAGGTCGAGTTGGCGGCGGTGATCGGCCGGCCGGCCAAAGACGTGTCGGAGGAGAAGGCGCTCGATTATGTTGCCGGCTACACCGCGGCCAACGATCTCTCCGCACGCGATCGCGGGCGCCGTGCGAACATCAGCGACACTTCTCCGTTCAAGTCCGATTGGACCAAGCACAAGACCTTCGACGGCTCCTGCCCGCTCGGCCCCTGGATCGTGCCGGCGAACGACGTCGACGACCCGCAAAATCTCGAGCTTAAGCTGTGGGTCAACGACGTCCTCAAGCAGGACTCCAACAGCAAGCATATGATCTTCAATCTGGCCGAGCAGATCGCGCAATTGTCGAGCGGCACGACCCTCCACCCGGGCGACCTCATTCTCACCGGCACCCCCGCCGGGGTCGGCGCAGCGCGCGGGGAATTCCTCAAGGCCGGCGATGTGGTCAAGATCTGGATCGAGAAAATCGGAACGCTGACCAACAAGATGGCCTGATTGCGCCCCGTGCCCCGGCACAAAGGCATGTCGTTAAGGATGCCCGACCAACACTTCCCGCTGGTTGTATCCAGCCAATTTTACTATACAAATGTCCGTGGATGGCGGACGCGCGGCAAGAAGATCGGCGGACATCCCAAAACAAGACAATCGAGGAAACAGCACCTTCAAGGAGGCGTCGCAGCATGGCCGAGCAGTTTGTCGGGAAGATCGCCGAGTTCCAGGACGGCGACCGCCGCATCATCTTTGCCGGAGACAACGAGATCGGCATCTTCCGGCACGAGGGCCAGTTCTACGCTTACAGCAATTTCTGCCTGCACCAGGGCGGCCCTGCCTGTGAAGGCCTCACCATCGCCAAGGTCGAGGAACGGCTGTTGCCCGACAAGACCTCGCAAGGACTCTACTTTTCCGAGACCGAAATGCATTTCGTGTGCCCCTGGCACGGCTATGAATACGATATGAAGACCGGCGAATGCGTTTCGGACCGCAAGCTCAAGCTGCGCAAATACAAAGTCGTGGAGAAAGGGGACGAAGTTTATGTCCTCACCTAGGAGGACGGCGAAGACCGCGCGGCGCGCAGCGGTGGCCGTGGCGCCGATGGTAAAGCGAGCCGGACCCGCCAAAGCGGTTGAGCGTCAGGCGATGGCAAAGCGGGCGGCCGAAGCGCCCAACGGCGGTTCCGCGCAGGCCAAGCAGCTTGCCGCCGAGCTCGAGCGGGCGCTTGCCGGCGGCCGGCGCGATCTGCTTAGCACCGAGGCGTTGCAGGCGTTGATGGCCGCGGTCTGCAAGACCTACGCGGCACAAGTTGAAGCGGGCGAGCAGGTGCTGCCGCTTCCGCAGCGTGGCGGTGCCACCGCCACGGACGTGATGATCACGGCGAGCGGGCTGCTCAAGGCGGCCAACCTCGCCGTCTTCGAGCTCGGCATGTGGCAGAGTTGGACCGGCCGTTAGGTTTTCAAGCGCGGGTTCGCCCGCCGGAACGCAAGCAAGATTTGGAAACGTCAGGAGACAACCATGGACCTCCTCGCTGAACGCGGCCGACGCGTCTCTGTCGATGAGTTGAACACCACCCGGCTGCTTGCCCATGCTCGCAAGCAGGCGGTACGGCGCAACCTCGACGACATTCTCGTCGTCGATGTCGACGCCCACCATTACGAGAACGAGCACTACAACGACATCCTGCCCTACATGGAAAACGATGTTTTCCGGCAGTGGACGATGGGCGGTCGTGGCATGACCGACCGCGGCGCCGTCGTGCCGACCAATGCCGGCTTCATCCAGGACATGGGCGGGCGCGTGACCCGCTATCCGCTACGCCGTTCCGAGAAGACGGAGGGCGGCAAGCATCGCGACGTGCAGCTCGGCGAGCGCTGGATGGACGCGATGAGCGTCGATTACTCCTGCCTGTTTCCGACCGGCATGCTCAATATCGGCATGCATCCGCAGAAGGAGATGGAGTCGGATCTCTGCTGGGCGTATAACCGCTGGGTCACCGAAAAGGTGCTGCCGGAATCGGGCGGCCGCATGTACTCCATGCTGTGCCTGCCGTTTTCCGATCCCGCTGCCTGCGTGCGTCAGGTCGAGACCTTCGGCGCCCGTCCGGGCGTGACCGGCTTCATGGTCACCACCGTGCGGCACCTGCAGGTCAACGATAACGCTTATATGCGGCTCTACCGCATGCTGGAGGAGCGCGGGCTCGCGCTCGCGTTCCATTCCGGGCCGAACTGGAACGAGCCGGTCTTCCGCGCCTGCAACCGCTTCCTCTCGGTGCATGCGCTCGGCTTCACTTTCTACAACATCCTGCATTGCACCAACTGGGTGATCAACGGCATGGGCGAGCGCTTCCCGAAGCTGCCGGTGATCTGGATCGAATCCGGGCTCGCCTGGGTGCCGTTCCTGATGCAGCGGCTCGACCACGAATTCATGATGCGGCCCTCGGAAGCTCCGCTGCTGAAGAAGAAGCCGTCGGACTACATGCGCGAAATGTACTACTCCTCGCAGCCGATGGAGATTCAGGACCGCCAGGCGTTGGAGTGCACCTTCCGCATGATCAACGCCGAGACACAGCTGCTCTACTCGTCGGATTATCCGCACTGGGATTTCGATCTGCCGTCGACGATCTACGACCTGCCCTTCCTCTCCGAGAAGGCCAAGCACAACATCCTCGGCGGCACCGCGGCGCGCCTGTTCAAGCTGCCGCCGCGCAACGCGAAGCAGCGCGAGAATCTCAAACGTTTCGGCAACCTCGCCGCCGCGGCCTAGAACCGCAAGCTTGCAAATGCAGTCGCCTCCCGGACCGCTCCGGGAGGCGGCTTTGTTTCTGTTGTAGCTTGCCCCCGGCGCGAGCGAGACTCGCGCGGTCGGCCTCCCCGCGCCGCCGCCCTCGCATGCAATTCGCTAGACTTTCCGCCGCTTGGATTGCGCGTGAACCAAGCATATCTCATGGCCGATAATTGACAAACGACCTTCGGTGCCCGATGACGCTGGCGCTGGTGCAGGAGAAACATTGGTGAATGAAGCGACGGCCGCACCGGCCGAGGCCATGCCGGCAAAGACGGCCTTGATCGACGTGCGCGTGACCGCGATCCGCTACGCCGCGCGCGACACGAACATCTATGAATTTGCGCCGCTCGACGGAAAGCCGTTACCGCCCTATGAACCCGGCGCTCACATCGACCTGCATTTGCCGAACGGCCTCATTCGCCAGTACTCGCTGATCAGGCCTGAGCCGGATCCCTCAAGCTATGCCGTCACGGTCAAGCGCGACCCTGCGAGCCGGGGCGGCTCGCGCTGCGTGCACGACGAGCTGCGCGTCGGCAGGACACTCAAGATCAGCGCGCCGCGCAACAATTTCCCATTGGTCGAGGACGCCGGCCACGTCGTGCTCTTGGCCGGCGGTATCGGCATCACTCCGATCTGGTGCATGGTGCAGCGGCTGCACAAGCTCGGCCGCTCCTGGAAACTCTACTATGCCTGCCGTTCGCGCGCCGAGATGGCGTTTCTCCAACCGCTCGAAGCGATGGGCCACGCGCATTTTCATTTCGATGACGAGAACGGCGACAAGGTCCTCGACATCAAGCCGATCCTCGCCGAGGCACCGAAGGAGTCCCACCTCTATTGCTGCGGACCGACGCCGATGCTCCAAGCCTTCGAGGCCGCGACCGCGGATTGGCCACGCGCACAGATCCACGTCGAATATTTCACGCCCAAGCAGGAGGCCGACAAGAAGGGCGGCTTCGTGGTCGAACTCGCGCGCTCCGGGCAGGAATTCGTCATTCCCGAAGGCAAGACCATTCTGCAGGTGCTGCTCGATGCCGGGATCGACGTCGACTATTCCTGCGAGCTCGGCATCTGCGGCGCCTGCGAGCAGCGGGTGATTTCCGGCACGCCCGAGCACCACGACGCCATCTTGACGGAGGAGGAGCAGGCCTCGAACACCAAGGTCATGATCTGCTGCGCCGGCTGC
This sequence comes from uncultured Alphaproteobacteria bacterium, assembly GCA_965652015.1. Classification (GTDB taxonomy): domain Bacteria; phylum Pseudomonadota; class Alphaproteobacteria; order Rhizobiales; family Xanthobacteraceae; genus VAZQ01. The sequence continues at coordinate 132 of CBFGVM010000167.1, read as the reverse complement.
AAGAGCGAGCGGCTGGTGCTCGATCTGTGATGGGCCTGCTTCTGTTGTCTTGTCGTCCCCGCGCATAGCGCGTCCTAAAGGGCGTTCACGCCCGTCTTCGACGGGCTATGGACGCGCGTAAACGCGCTTATG
>CBFGVM010000166.1:0-8832 GCA_965652015.1 uncultured Alphaproteobacteria bacterium | reverse complement strand
TGCCCTGGATGTGCCAGTCGGTGGGGACCGGGGCATGCGCCACACCGCCCTCGCTTTGGATCGCCGAACCGTTCATGTTCCAGAAATAGACTTGGCCGTTGTCGTTTCGCCATAAGATGTCGCCGTTTTGGTCGCCGTTGAAATCGTCAGTCTTCACGATGATGTTGTAGTTGATCGTCACGCCCCAACTCCCGAGGCTGCCGACGTTGCCGCCGGTATCGTCCCTGACGTAGAGGGTCCAGGTCGAGTTTTCGACCCAGACGCCACCAAAAGCCGAGGGGAAGGTGGCCGTGCCGTTCGTTGCCGGATGATTGATCGTGAGGCTGGAAGCGAGGCCCCAGGCGGGCGCGAATTCAGCGGCTCCGTAGTCCGCAGGCTTGTACATGCCGGAGGCGATCCCCCCCGAATCCGGCAACGACGATGCACCAAAAAAACCACTGATTAGGAAGTTACCGTTGACAATGTCGGTGTCGCCCCCGGCATCCGACCAGAACTCCAAATTGCGCCCGCCCGGGCCCACCAACAGGAAATCCAGATCGTCGGGAAACGTGTGCGACAGATTATTGAGGCCGACGGTGATGTTGGCGACCCTGCCCCATCGGCCCACGAGGTCCGCCACGGGGAGCGACCGCGACTCAATGGCAGGGGCATCAGCGAGCGTGAGCGTGCCCGAACCGTCGAGATAGCTGAAGTTGCCTGTAGCCATGGCGAACCCCTCTCATTGGTCTCCCGAGGAGAATTGGCTGATCTTGACCTCGACCTTGTTACCCAGTGAATCGTATCGCTGCTCGACCATGGCCGAGCCGTTGTGCGTGCGGCTGCTATCCGTCCAGACGAGGACGTAACCGCCATCCGCCAGGCGGGCGCGATCTGGTCGTCGCTCCGGGCGGCGACGCCGCCGCACATCGGGACTGGCTGTTGGCATATCCCTTCCCCGGGTCATGCCTGACTCGCCTCAACGCGCTACACAATGGTTGGTTTCCCGACACCTGTGTCGGGTTCACTCGCTTCGCCAGCCGATCGGTGGACGAACCATCCTGCCGCTCCACAAGATCTCGAAGCGCAAGATCAATCAGCCACTTACGATTGTTAGTTGTCGCAGCCGTCGCCTGAGAAGTTCGTGATCCATGGATTGGTCAGACGAGCAATGGATGCGAGAGCCGCGCCGCGAAGCGCCATTCAAGCGGCTCTAGAGCTGGTCTGCGAACATCCGCTTGTAATGGCGATACCAGTCGCTCTGGAAGGCCTCGGCAGGATCGTGCCGCCGCTTCGCCCGCAAAAACTCGACCATGCGCGGGTGGCACGCCTCGACTTGGCTGCGGCTGGCCCAGCGGTGATAGGTGAGAAAATAGCTGCCGCCGAATTCGATCGCGCGGTCGATCAGGCGACGGAAATCGTCCGCCGCCTTGGCGATGCGTTCCGGCGTGTGATCGACGTGCAGGTTCATGACCGTGCACACCCAGGGCTCGCGCGCCCAGGCGAGAACGCTCTCGTCGTCGCGTTCGATCAGGCGGATGGTGCCGTAGATCAATTCGACGTCGTGCCGCCTGAAATCCGCGCGCACCGCCGCCAGGAATGCGGACAGCGCCGGCCGCGGTACATAGACCTCGCTGATCATTTCGCTGCCCTTGTGCGGGCTGCCGAGCCGGCGGTCGAGGTCGGCATGATAGTCGTCGAGATAGACGCTGAGTTGACCTAGATCGGACCAGTAGCGCTGTCCCGAGGTCGACAGGTAATACGAGGTATAGGCGTCATAGGCGCGCCGCGTGTCGGCATGCGAGAGATAATAGAGCTCGCCCCATTGCGCATCGCCGAGCTCCTTCTGTTGCTCAGGCATCGGCGCGTCGGCGGGGAGCGGGCGATAGCAGGCGAACACGCCATTGCGCAGATACGTATCCGAGCTGGCGTCGGTCGAAAACTGGCAATCGCCGTAGAGATAGCCCTCGCCGACGCGCTGTGCGAAGGCCGGCATGAGCTCGTCGATGTCGATGATGCGCACGACGCGCTCGAGCTTGGTGCGCGGCCGCAGTCTCAGACGCACGCGCGTGACCACGCCGAAGAGTCCATAGCCGCCGATCGCCAGGCTGAAAAGCTCGCGATTCTCGCTGCGGCTGCAGGTGGAGAGACTGCCGTCGGCGTGCATCAACGTGAAGGATTCGACGTCGCCGATGATCGGCTTGAGCGCGAGGCCGCGGCCGTGAATGTTGGCGCCGAGCGCGCCGCCGAGCGTGAGCCGGTCGGCGCCGGTCTGCTTCTGAATGATTCCCCAGGCCGCAGGCTGGCCGGCTTGCATGGCGATGAGGCCCTCGATCAGCTCCGGCCATTCGATGCCCGCCTCGGCTTCGACGATGCCACGCTCGGCATCGAGCCCAACGATCCGCCGCATCGGTCGGATATCGAGGAGCACGGCATCGCCGGCGAATTGCTGACCGCCCATCGCGTGGCGTCCGCCTGCAATGCAGACCGGCTTGCCTTGCGCGCGCGCGGCCGCCAATGCCGCCCGCAGCGTCGCCTCCGAATCGATAGGAACGATGCGGTCGACGCGCGTGGGATTGAGTTGCGAATGGATGTCGTTGACGAGGACGCTCGCGTCGGCACGCCGCGGAACAAACGGAAGAAGGGCAAGCCCGGCGGCGGCCTGCGCCACGGCACCAAGCGCCTTACGTCGTGTCGGCATTCGGGCTCCTAGCCGGCGTAGCGCGCCTTCTCAGGTGCGCAGCCAAGGGCAACGAGGGAAGGAGAGGACCTGAATCAACGGGTACAGAACATTGTAGTTGAAACGCTCGGCAACAGCCTATCACCGGGCCGACGACGGAATGGCCAGCTACTTGCGCTGTTTCGCGCCGCCCGCCCGCATCGCGCGTCGTGAATAGGCCTGCGCCACGCCGGCAGCGCACATGGCCTCGAACGAGCGATACATGGTGCCTCCTTCGCGCCGGTATTTTCGCCAGCAGCGCTTGATCTCCTCCTCGTAGGCCCGCTTCTGGCTGGCATTGAGCTTGGCCAAGAAATCGCCTTCGCATTTGCCGATCACCGCCTGCCCCAGTGGCACATCGCCGCTGGCCACGTAGGCGCAGGCCTCGAAGATGTCCATCGACTGTTCGCACGAGGCGGCTTTCGCAATCGCAGCCTCGATGGCGTCCAGGCTGTGCTCGGTCACTGGACATTCTTTCGGCGTGCTCGCCTTCGGCGCGGCGAGGGCGACAGAAGCCAGCAGCACAAACGCGGAAATAGCCAACGATAAACGAATGGACATCAGGCTTTGTGAGCTATTCAACTCGAAAGCGGCATTGTGCCGCCTTCCCTGGTGAGGCCGAAGCACAGAACGAGAGGGGGTGTTTCAGCCCGATTCAGAACAATTCAGATTTAGCCCCAGGACCTTTCAGACTATCTGGAGGATAGTTCCTGACAGCCCAAGATAGGTCACGTCTGCAATCTGCAGAAGTGGGGGCTGAGATGGAGGAGACAAACCAAAAAGATTGGCACTCCCTCAACGCCAGGTTTCCGGCAAACTTGAGGATAGAACCATGTCAACCAGCGATGGAGTACAAAAGCGAAATGCCTTTGCCGTTTGTGCTGCATTTCGCATCGAGAACCTTGAAGCCTCTTTGGGTCGTGCTCGCGAGATTGCATTCCAGGAAGAGCTGGAGGCCGTAGGGCACTATATTGAAGAAGCACAAGGATACCTGGCTCAAATTCAGGCCTTGCATCAAGAAGCCCTCGAAGAGTTCAGCAGAGCGCAGGGGGAATAGGACTGTTGGGCGGTCCGCAAGCGTCCATGGGCGCCCGAGCGTCGCTGCGCGGGCCCGCGGTCACCATCGTGACACGAGATTCAACGAAGCGGCGCCCCGCGGCACGCGCTTCGGCGCGGCCGATCCGTTTCTGCCGTCGCGGCTGCCGACGCAGCCCACTACCTAGCGAGCAAGCCGCGTTTCGCCCGCTCGATGGCATCCATGCACTGGGATTCCTGACCGCTCCGATCGAAGGTGCGCGCCTCCTCCAGCGCGGCCGCGGCCGAACTCAGATTCTCAGAGGCGGGCCGGCGAGCACCTTCCGCCTGCTGCGCAGCTGTAGGGCCGCCGCGGATTTGGCTCTGCACATCCTGTGGCGAAGCGGCCCCTCCCTGCGTCGCCTGGCTCATCGCTGTGGTCGGAGGATGTTGCTCGCGGGCGGCCTTGTCCTCCTGCGATGACGTGCTGCGGCCTTGCGTGGCCTCGTTCATTGCCGCTGTCGGGGGATGTTGTGGCCGTCCCGATTCAGCCGCCGCCGAGGATGCCGCGGTGCCTTTGTCAGTAGCGCCCATCGCTGCGGTCGGAGGATGCTGTCCAGTGCTGCTGGTCGCTGCTCCCGCGGTCGCTCCCGACCCGGCGTCCCGCGAGGCCAACAGCTTTGTAAGATTCTCAATTTCTACTGTGCAAGGCCCCGCCACGGCTGCTTCGACTGGGAAAGCTAGCAAAGCGCAGGCTCCTACAAGGAACGTGATTGTTTTCATAGCTTTCTCCCGGTGAGATCGGCAGTCCGCGCCGAGCGCAGAGTGCCATTTCATTTGTTTAACCGGGGACACAGCCCAACGTTCCATAGGCCGCAGCGCCCAGGAACACCCATTTCACATCTTCATACGACGTTTTCTCTCAACCGGACCCCTAAGTCGCGGTCTGGCGCTGCCGAACTGCGACCATCGAGCGGGATGATGGGAGTATTATGCCGGTGAACTCGCTAAAAATTGACGCGAGCATCGAAACCAACGCGCGTAGTTGTCCGACCCGCTGGCCCTCACTTCAATTGTTTTGTGCCATTTCTTAGTGGAGACTGCCCGGCAACAAGGAGCCTGAGATGTCATTTCGAACGACGGTACTCATCGCGATCGGCGCGATCGGCGCAGTCACTATGGTCCAAAGCGCCCACGCGCAAAACTATCCAGCCAAGCCGATCCATCTGATCGTGCCTTATCCCGCAGGCGGCGGAACCGACTTCTTCGCGCGGCTGGTCGGGCAGAAAATGTCCGAGCTCATTGGCCAGGCGATCGTAGTCGAGAACAAGCCGGGCGCGGCGACCAATCTCGGAGCCGATTTCGTCGCCAAAGCGCCGGCCGATGGCTACACTGTGCTGCTCGGCGATGTCGCGACCTATGCTGCCAATCCCAGCCTTTACAAGAAGCTCCCCTTCGATCCGGCTAGGGATTTCGCGCCGGTGACGCTCACGGCCCGGTTTCTGACCGTGCTGGTTGCAAATCCCAACAAGCTCAAGGTCAATTCCGTGGCTGAGCTGATCGACCAGGCCAAGAGCCAGCCGGGCAAGATCGATATCGCGCACGCGGGCGTGGGTAACCCGTTTCATCTCGCTGCTGTCCTGTTCCAGCAGGCGGCCGGCATCAAGCTCAACGAGGTGCCGTATCGCGGCGCCGGCCCCGCCGTTCAGGGCCTTCTCGGCGGCGACGTGCATATGATGTTCGTCGACTATGCCACAGCGCGCTCGCATATCGCGGCCGGCACCCTGAAGGCGCTGGGGGTTGCCGCGCTGACGCCGCGGCCGGAGCTGCCTGGTGTTGCGCCGGTCGCGGCCGTGTCAGGGCTTGCCGGGTTCGAGGCTTGGCCTTGGCAAGGCTTCGTGGTCCCGGCGAAGACACCCGATGCCGTCATCGCCAAGTTGCGCGACACTTATGTTGCGGCCGTCGCGGATCCGATTGTGCGCCAAAAAATAACCGACGCTGGCGCCGAGTTGTTACAGAGTTCGCCCAAGGAGATGGCTGACCACATGGGCAAGGAAGCAGCCAAATGGGCCGAGGTGATTCGCGCTGCCAACATCCAGCTTGATTGAGGCGTTACCGCTCGAGGAGCGGCGCGGTCGTATAACGGCACCAACAATCACTGCGCAAAGCCCTGCGTTGGGAACGCCGCCCGATTGGTGCGGCTCACGGCTTGCGTTTCAGGTCGAAGTGCCTGCGCAGGCCCTTCCAGCAGTCGATGTAGTCGTCTTGCCGCTCCTTGAGGCCGGCGGCGTATTTCGTCAGGCGCTGCGGGAAGCGCGTCTCAAACATGAAAGCCAGCGTGTCGGTGAGCTTCACCGGCTTGAGTTCGCTGTTGCTCGCGTGCTCGAAAGCGTCCGCATCCGGTCCGTGCGGCAGCATGCAATTGTGTAAGGAGATGCCGCCAGGCGCGAAGCCCTGCGGCTTGGCGTCGTAGACGCCGTAGATCAGACCCATGAACTCCGACATGAGGTTGCGGTGATACCAGGGCGGCCGGAAGGTATTTTCCGCCACCTGCCAGCGCTCCGGGAAAATGACGAAATCGACATTGGCGGTGCCCGGCGTCTCCGATGGCGCCGTCATGACCGTGAAGATCGACGGATCGGGGTGGTCGAACAGCAACGCGCCCACTGGCGAGAAACGCCGCAGATCGTATCTGTAGGGCACGTAATTGCCATGCCAGGCGACCACGTCGAGCGGCGACTGGCCGATCTCGGTGGCGTAAAGCTCGCCGCCCCATTTCACGAACAAGGTGGAGGGCTCCTCCCTGTCTTCGTAGGCGGCGACGGGGGTGAGGAAGTCGCGCGCGTTGGCGAGACAGTTTGCGCCGATCGGTCCGCGGTAGGGCAGCGTGAACGCGCCGCCGTAGTTTTCGCAGACATAGGCGCGCGCGGGCCCGTCGATGAGCTCGACCCTGAAGATCATGCCGCGCTGGATCACGCAGATCTCGCCGGGCTCGATGTCGATGACGCCGAACTCGGTGCGGAAGCGCAGCTTGTTTTGCTGCGCGACGATCAGGAGCTCGCCGTCGGCGTTGAAGAAATACTCGTTACGCATCGACTCGGTCACGAGCAGCAGGTGCGCCGCCATACCCGAGCGCGTCTCGGCGTCACCGGCGGTCGTCATGGTGCGAAGTCCGCTGACGAAGGTCAGCTTCTCGTCCGGGATTGGGATCGGTCCCCACCGCAATTGCCCGATCGGCAGATCGCTCTCCTCGCGCGCTGCTGGCGCGGTACGCATGAGGCCTTTATCGATCTTGCGATAGCGCGCCGAATGCTTGACCGTGGGGCGGATCCGGTAAAGCCAGGAACGCTGGTTGGTGTCCTGCGGCGCGGTGAACGGCGAGCCGGACAGTTGCTCGGCATAAAGACCGTATTTGACTCTTTGCGGCGAATTGCGCCCGATCGGCAGCGCGCCGGCAAGCGCCTCGGTCTCGAAGGAATTGCCGAAACCGGACATATAGCCGCGAACGAGACCAGGAAGGCCGGCGGCTGCTCCAAACCCCGACTGATCTGGAACATTCATGGCAGTCCTCCGTAATCGGCACGCCTCATTTGTACCCCGGATTGATGCATTAGCGAAATCGGACATGGCTGGCCGATACACCCGATCCTGCGCACGATCATTGATGCTACGCCGAGTGGCCATCTGACCTTCTTGATGACCGAGTTTGGCCTTTCGCGGTTGCCGGCTTCGATAATTGGTTCCGCGAACGGTTCTATCGAGCGAGGCCGTCAACCGTCTCTCAACAACCGCCAGGCTCCGACTTTAACCGAGCGCGTCCGGCTTTGATTTTAAACGGTTTGATTTTTAATCAAAGACAGCCGCAGGGAGACCACACCGTGTCCACGAAAGCATCGGCGTCGCTGTAAAAATGCTCGTGTAATTTCTTCAATGCTGCTTCACACAAAACATCGGTATTCGCTCGCCTGCCCACACCAGCTACGCCAGGAGTGATATGACCTCGGCTGTCCTTCTGGCGATTACCCCGTTTGCCGGGACACCGAACGTAGCGAATTAAAACGCGCCTTCTGTTCGTCGCTTAGCGAATCGTAGAATTTCGTGAGCGCGGGCCGCATGGTCTTCACTGCGCCGTGCGCGGCCTCCAGTCGCTTCTCCATAGCCTCGATCCGACCGGTCGGGGTTAGCATTTGATAGGCCGGGCACCCGGTATTGAGTTGTTCTGCCGCCTTGACGGATGCATCCTTCAATTCGTCGAGGGCGGGCCGCTGCGCCGGCGTAGGCTGGACCACCTGGGCGATGCGATCGATCGGCAGGTCGGTAGTGCCCGACGTTTTCGCATCGCATAGCTTCGTGAGATCATGTTGGTCTTTTGCCGCTGCGTTGCGGTTGTCCGCCGGCGCGATTGCGCTGAAGCGCGCTTTTTGCTCGTCGCTGAGCGACTGGTAGAAGCGCCCCAGGGCCGGACGCACGGTCTGCACGGCCGCGAGCATGACCTGCAGTCGGCTCTCCATGGCGACAAGCCGTCCAGTCGGGATGCTGGGCAGGTCCTTCGGACAACCGGACTTGAGCATGTCGATCGCCTTGGCGCTCGCGGCGCGCAATTCGTCAAGCAACGGACGCTGGGCATCGGTCGGCTGCACGACCTCGGAAATGCGCTCGATCGGCCAGTCGGTGAGTTGCGCGGCGTCATCGCTACAAACTTCCGCAGCGCGGCGCTCGCTCCCATTCTGCCGCGTCGCGTAACGACCCGAACTCACGCCGCGCCGCGCGCTCCTGCCGGCATAGTATTCGTTCGGACCGGCATAGGGGCGGTAAGCGTAAGGACCGCTATAGGCGTAAGGACCGTAGATGCCGTAGTAGACATCATCGTAGGCGTAGGGCCAGAAGTCGTCATAGGCATACGGCCAGTAAACGTAATCGAACAGGTCGTACCGGGCGTAGGGCCAGAACAGCGGTCCGAGCCAGCCGAGGACAAGACCGCCACGCCACCAAGGCCAGGCCGAACCTGAAAACCCACCGTGGAACCGCGCCGCCCCGAACTGCGATTGTAATGCGGCGTTGGCAATGGAGCGGTTGCCGAACACCCGGTGGCCCAAGTTGCCCCTGCCGGCGAAAAGATGCCC
>CBFGVM010000165.1:0-8836 GCA_965652015.1 uncultured Alphaproteobacteria bacterium | reverse complement strand
CAAGACAAAGTCATCAAGATCGGCGGGCTGTTCGCCATGTCCGGCCCGGGTTCCTATTTTGGCGTACAGGACAAGCAGGGTATCGATCTTGCGATCGAGCAGCTCAACAAGGCCGGGGTGAACGGCTACCGGTTCGAAGTTCAATACGAGGATTCGGCATGCAGCCCGCTCCCGGCAACGCAGGCGGCCAAGCGGCTCCTCGAACAATACAAGCCTCACATCGCGCTCGGCGAGGAGTGCTCGGACGCCACGCTCGCAATCATGCCGCTCATGGAGCAGGCGAAAGTGCCGCTGCTCAACGCCGGGTCCTCCTCGATCAAGATCACCGATCCGGGCAACCCCTGGACGTTTCGCATCATGCCTAACGAGGTGATGCAGGGAGTGGACATCGCCACCAACGCATATAAGCGCCTCAACGCGCGTACGGCGGTGCTGCTCTATGAGAACACCAATGCCGGAATCGGCAACGCCAAGGTCTTCGGCGATACGTTCAAATCGCTCGGCGGACAAATCCTCGCCGATATCGGCTTCGGCCGCGACGTGAACGACTTCACCGCGATCGCGACGCGCATCGCCGGTCTCGGCAAAGTGGATGTGATCCCGACCTACACGCTCGAGGGCCAAGGTCTGCGCATCACCCAAGCGCTCGCCCAAGCCGGCGTCACCAAGGGCGGCGGCGGACAATCGATCCAGCTCGGCACGATCTGGTTGCCGTTCGGTTTCGAACAGAAGGCGGGCAAAGCGGCGCTCGGCTACATCCGCATCGTGCAATTCGACCCGACCGACAAGCGCGAAGTGGTGCAAAACTTCATCCGCGCGTTCAAGGCCAAGTACAATCAAGAGCCGACGCACATCAATGCACACGCCTTCGATCAGATTCTGGTCGTCGCCGACGTCGTGCGCCGCGGCGGCAAGGACTCGCAATCGATACGCGACATCATGGCCACCACGAAAGACTTTTCCGGCGTGACCGGGAGCGTCGAATTCGACAAGACCAACCAGAATATCAAGATGGATACGATCCACTACATGGAGACCTTGCCGGATTTGTCGTGGAAGGCGCTCGGCTGGAACTGAGAGGTCATGCTGACCATCGTTCTCCAGCAGGGAATCAATGGGATAGTCTTCGGGAGCCTCTATGTCCTCGTGGCATTGGGGCTCACCCTCATCTACGGCGTTCTCGTCCAGATCAATTTTGCGCACGCGGACATCGTGACGATCGGCGCGTTCGCGGCCTACTTCTTCACCTTCCTGTTCGGCGGCAATTATCTCGTCAGTATCGGCGTCGCGCTTATGGTCGGCGCGGCGCTCGGTTGGCTCGTGAACGCGACCATCTTCGCTCCCTTACGCGAGCGCGGCAGCGAACTGTTGCCGCTGATCGCGACCATCGGCGTGTCGATCCTGTTGCAGAACGCGATGCTGCTCTGGTTCGGACCAATCCCCTATGCCTTCGATAGTCCCTACAGCAATGAAGTCATCCGGCTCGGAGGCGGGACGTTCATTACCTGGCAGAATCTGATCATCATCGGCGTATCCACGCTGACCATCGCGCTGCTCTACGCGTTCATGAAATTCACCATGATGGGAAAGGCCCTGCGCGCGGTCGCGCAGGACCGCGAGACGGCGGGGCTCATGGGGATCAATCCCAATCAGCTCATCATGCTGACCTTCGTGATCGCTTCCGCGCTGGCCGGCATGGGTGGCGCCATGCTTGGCCCGATCCTCGTGCTCACGCCCTTTGCCGGCACGAGCGTCATCGTGAAGGCGTTCGCCATCGTCATCATCGGAGGATTCGGCAACGTCGAAGGAACGATCATCGCCGGGCTTGCGGTCGGTTTGGTCGAAAGCTTTGCGACCCAGCTGGTCAATCCGGGCCTGACCGATCTCATCGTGTTCACGCTCCTTCTGCTCATGCTCGCATTCCGGCCGACCGGACTGATTGCCGAAAAGCGTGAAGAGAATGTCTAGCGGTCTCGCGCTTGCCGGTGCATCCGGCAATCGGCGCTGGTGGCTCTTTGTCGCCGCCGTTGTCATCGCGGTCTTGCCGTTGGTGTTTCAGGATTCCTATTGGCGCACGAATCTCATTGTTTGCGCGCTCAACATCATGCTGGCCATCGGCCTTGATTTCATTCTCGGCTATGCCGGTCAGCTCAACCTCGGTCATTCGGCGTTCTATGGCATCGGCGCCTATGCCTCCACGCTGCTCATCATGCAGCTCGGCGTACCATTCTGGATGGCGTTCGTCTGCGCCGTCGTATTATCCGGCGCCGCCGGCATGGCTCTGTCGATCTTCGCGGTTCGTTTGCGCGGCCATTACCTTGCAATCGCCTCGCTTGGTTTTGCCGTCATCGTGCATCAGGTGCTGCTGAACTGGATCAGCCTGACGCAAGGGCCGCTCGGCATTTATGCCATCAAGCCACCGCCGGACATTGCGCTGCCGGGGCTGCCGGTCATCTCGTTTGGCAACACCGCGAACATGTTTTATCTGGTGGCGGCGTTCGCGTTCCTTTTTTATCTCCTGCTCGATCAGCTCGTCCGCTCGCCGATCGGCGAAACGCTCACTGCCATCCGAGAGGATGAGGTGTCGGCGGCTTCGTTCGGCATCAATTGCACCGCCTGGAAGGTATTCGCCTTCGGCGTCGGCTCGGCGATCGCGGGCGCGGCCGGCGCCTTCTACGCGAGCTTCGTCGGTACGTTGGTCCCGGACGCGTTCATCATCACGGAGTCCTTCACCATTCTGGCCATGGTGATCGTCGGCGGCATGGGAACATTGATAGGCCCGGTCTGGGGCGCGATCCTACTCACGATCTTGCCCGAGCTTTTGCGCGGATTCGGCGATCTGCGGCTTGTCCTCTACGGTGCCGCGCTCACCCTCGTCGTGCTGTTCATGCCGGGCGGCCTCGTGCAGGCGGCGCAGGTCCTGCGCGCACGTCTTGGCCTGCTCCCGACCGGCGGCGACGCTGGAAGACGCCGATGACCGCGCCGGACCGGGCTGCTGCGGCGCAAGCACGTCCTCCCACAGGCGCCGCTTTGTTTTGCAGCGAAGGCCTGCACAAGCGGTTCGGCGGCGTGCAGGCGGTTCGCGACATTTCGCTCAATATCCCGCATGGCAGCGTCTTTGCGATCATCGGCCCGAACGGAGCGGGCAAATCGACGCTGCTCAACTTGATGAGCGGGCTCTACCAGCCGGATGCCGGCCGAATGGTGTTCGACGGCGTCGATCTCGTCGGCGTGCCGGCCCACAAGCGCGTACGCCTCGGCCTCGCCCGTACCTTCCAGAAGATCCGACTTTTCAAGCAGCTGTCGGTTCTCGGCAATGTCATCGCCGCTTTCCATATCCATCACGATATTCCGGCCTGGCAATACGTGGTGCACGGGGCCGCCTTCGCGCGCGACCATGCCCGCTGTCGCGCGGAGGCGATCAATCTCCTCCGCTTCGTGGGGCTGGAAGCGCGGGGGTCCGTCCTCGCCGCCTCGCTCGCCTATGGCGAGCAGCGCATGCTCGAGCTTGCCCGCGCGCTCGCGACCTCGCCCCGCCTGCTCATGCTCGACGAGCCTGCCGCCGGTCTCAACGCGGCGGAAGTGGAGCGGCTGCTGGAGCGCATTCGCCTTCTTCGCGAGCGCGGCATGACGATCATCGTGGTCGAGCACAACATGGATCTGGTGATGAAGGTCGCAGATCGCGTGCTGGTCATGGACTATGGGCAGTATCTTTTCGAGGGAGCCCCGGCCGAAGCCCAGGCGAATCCCGCGGTGATCGCCGCCTATCTCGGAGCATGACGTGACGGCGCTGCTCCGAGCCGAAGCACTCGAACTGGCCTACGGCGAAGTCTCAGCCTGCCGCGATATCAGTTTTCACGTCGCGCAGGGCGAGATCGTCACATTGATCGGCGCCAATGGCGCCGGCAAGTCGACAACGCTGCGCGCCGTCGCCGGCGCACTCCTGCCGCGCGCCGGCTCGATCCATTTCCGCGGAGAAGACATCACCCGCCTGCCGTCGCACGAGCGCACGAGGCTCGGCATCTCGCTCGTTCCCGAGGGGCGGCGCGTCTTCCCGTTCCTCACGGTACGCGAAAATCTCGAGCTCGGCGCATTCAAGTACCGCAAAGACATCGCGAAGGTGCGTGGCCTCATGGACAAGGTGTTCGACATGTTTCCGCGCCTGCGCGAGCGCATGAGCCAGAACGCCGGCACGCTTTCCGGCGGCGAGCAACAAATGCTCGCACTTGGGCGCGCGATGATGTCCGAACCGCACCTCATTTGCCTCGACGAACCCTCGCTCGGGCTTGCGCCGATGGTGGTCCAGGACATTTTCCGCACGATCAAGGCGATCAATGCTGCCGGTACGAGCGTGCTCCTCGTCGAGCAGAACGCGCGCTATGCGCTGGAGACGGCGAGCCGCGGTTACGTGCTGCAGACGGGATCGATTATCGCACACGGCCCCTGTGCGACGTTGCGCAACGACGATCGCGTGCGCCAAGCCTATCTCGGCCGCAGCGCCGCCGAGCAGGTGAAGCTTTGAAGCGGGGACGAGCGCGTCGATCGACCTGACCGGCAGTTCGGGTTGTGGGAGGGGTTCATTCCGGTTTGACGTTGGCGGCCTTGATGATGGGCCACCACTTCTCAATCTCGGCCTTCTGAAACGCAGCTAGCCCCTCTGGGGTCTGCTGCTCGCGCGAAGCCATATCCAGTCCAAGCTCGGTGAAACGGGTGCGCACCGCCGGATCGGTCAGCACCTGCACCATCGCGCCGTTGAGCTTGTCGATGATGTCCCTCGGCGTGCTCTTGGGCGCGAAAAACCCGAACCATCCCGACATATACAGTCCGGGCACACCGCCCTCGTCCGAGGTTGGAATGTCGGGTATCGACGCGGAGCGGCTCGGGGACAGGTTCGCGATTGCCTTGATCGTTCCGCCCCGCACCTGCGGCAGGGCGGCCGCACCTTGAACCACCAACAGGTCGACCTGGCCGGAGATCAGATCCGTCATGGCGGGACCGGCGCCACGGTAGGGGACGAACTGAACCTGCGTGCCGGTCAACTGCTGCAACAGAATGCCGGACACCTGTGCCGCCGCATTCTGGTTGACGAACGTGACCTTGCCGGGGTTTGCCTTCATCAAAGCGACAAGCCCCTTCAGGTCGTCCGCCGGCAGCGTCTTCTTGGCGACCATGAGCTGCGGATTGACGGAGATCAGGCCGATCGGCTCGAAATCCTTCTGCAGGTCGTAGTTCAGGGGATAGATGATGCTGCCGACATGGGTATCCCACTGGCCGATGTCGATCGTATAGCCGTCGGGCGCCGCGCGTGCGACGCGCCCCACCGCGATGCTGCCTCCTGCGCCGCCAACGTTTTCGATGATGACCGGCTGGCCAAGCAATGGCCGCATCTTCTCGGCCATGATGCGCGCGACCACATCGGTCGATCCGCCTGGCGGGAATGGGACGACGATCGTGATTTGACGTGACGGATAGGTCTGCGCTTGCACGCCTGCGATGCCGGCAAACGCTGCTAGCACGATCGCAATGATAGGTTTTCTCATGCTCTCCCCTGCAAGGTGTCATTACGCCAATCGTGAGGATGATAGTCCACTACCCCTCCTCCAGTAAGGGCGCATCTCAAACGCGCGCAAACGTGACGCGCACCTATGATATTCGATCAGGCCGCCCTCGGCTCTCGCGATCTTATGAGTACATGCCCTAGCTCTTCTCACCGTCCCAATATTGCTTGCTTCATCGCCCGCGGGTCACGCTTGGGCCAGGCACTGCCATCGACCGCGCGGAAGAAATCGGCGAGGTGCTGGTTGAAGGCGGCCGGCTCTTCGAGGTTGATGGTATGGCCGGCATTGGGCATCACCACCAGCGCCGCCGTCGGGATCGTCCGCTTCATGAGCAGCGCGGGTTCGAGGCATGGCCAGTCCTCGTCGCCGGTCATGACCAGGGTCGGCACCGTGATCGTCTTCATCTTGTCGACGAGATCGAACAGGGACGGCCGCCGCTTCTGCACGCCGCGCATGGTGCGCGCTGAACCTTCGCTCGAGTGCTCGGCGAGCTGGTCGACGAACTCGCGCCAGCCGCGCGGATCCTTGTTTTGGAACTGCACGCGCGTTGGGCCGAGCGCATAGGTCTCGGCTGCCTTCGCCATGCCCGCCTCGAAATTTCGTGCCGCTGACTCCGCTTCCTCGGCAAACTGCTGCCGCTGATTGGGCGCGGCCCCATAGCCGCAGCCGGCCACCACCAGCGACCGCGCGCGCTGCGCATAGGTGAAGCCGAAATGCAGCGCGGCGAAGCCGCCCATGGACAGGCCGACGATATGCGCTTGGTCGATCTTCAGCGCGTCGAGCACGGCGCGAATGTCGTCGCGCGCGCGATCCTGCGAATAGCGCTCCCCATCCGCCGGCACATCCGAGGGCGGATAGCCCCGCGCGTTGTAGGCGATGCATCGGTAGCCGCGGGCGAAATGACGAAGTTGCGATTCCCACGAGCGATAGTCGCCGGCGAATTCGTGCACGAAGACGACGGGAATGCCCGATCCACTCTCCTCGTAATAGAGTTTCACGTTGTCGTCGGTGGTCAGATGCGGCATCGATGCTCCTCCGCTCAAAGCTCCATCACGTCGGCGATCGCAGCTGGGACGCGTGCGTGCCACTCGGTCTTGTCCTGAACCGCTTGCGCAAGCGCGAGCAATGCCCGATCGCTGTATGGCCGGCCCACGATCTGAAGCGCAACCGGAAGTCTTTGGTCATCGAATCCGACGGGGATCGCGACGGCCGGAAAGCTCAAAAAATTGACGAACCGCGTGAAGCGGCTGAGCGCGTAAAGCGTGGCAGGTGAGAACTTGTCCGAAGCCGGATCGGTCTCGACGGCGAGCGGCACGCGGATCGGCGTGACCGGCAGGATGATGGCGTCCGCCGCGCCGAAGACCGTGAAATCGTTCGAGAGAGTCGCGCGCACTGATAGGCTTGTGGCAAGCGTCGCATCGTCGAGTCCTTTCACGAGACGCTTGCGCAGCACCGCAGGGATACCGGGATCCTCGATGCGCGCGCGATGAACGCGCGCCGCTTCTGCTTGCAAGACGACGAGCGCATGGGCGCCGATGGCGTCGATCTCCGCGAGTGCTGCGCGCTGGTCGACACGCAGGCCGCTCGCTTCGAGGGCGTCAATACCTTGAAGGCACGCGCGGCGAACCGAGGGCTCGGCCGCATCGAAGCAATCGGTCATCGCCGCCACGCGCGCGATCGATCCGTCGGCCTGCGGGTCTCCGATCAGAAGATCGACGGCGTCTCGCATGTCGCAAGCGCTGCGGGCGAGCAACCCGATCGTGTCGAGGCTCGGCGCGAGCGGCATCGTGCCGGCGCAGGAAACGATGCCGTAGGTCGGCTTCCAGGCGGTGACGCCGCAGCAATGGGCGGGAATGCGCAGCGAGCCCGCCGTGTCCGAGCCGAGCGCGATGACCGCGCTGCCGCTCGCAACGGCCGCCGCCGAGCCCGACGATGAGCCGCCGGCCACGAAGTCGAGATTCCACGGATTGCGCACGCGCCCGCGCGCATGGTTGTAGCCCGACGGCTCATAGGCAAGCTCGGGCAAACCGGTGAATCCGACGCGCCGCGCGCCAGCGTCATCGAGCCGTGCCAGAAGATCGGTTTCGCCGTCGATGGCGAGGTCCGTCGCCGTGGCGAGCCCTCCTGTGGGCCGACGGGACGCCGTTCGAAAGATGTCTTTGGCAGCATAAGGCAGCCCGCCAAGCTTGCCGTCGACCGGCCGAAGAGCATCCTCGATGGTGACAAACGCGTTGAGCCGCGGCTCGAGCCGTCGCGCGCGCTCCGCCGCGGTCGCGCTCATGGTGCGACGCGCCGTTGCGTCGAGCTTGCGCCAATCCGGAAACCGGGCGGCCAGCGTCCCGTTTGAATATGCTGCTTTCAATGGATCACTCGCTTGCGGCTGTCCAAGCTCCAAGCAACTGTTATTCTGTCACTGCTATCATTTCGGATTGGAGGATTGAATGGCAGGGCTGGCCCGGTTCGCGGCTGTCGCAGTGCTCGTCAGTCTCACATGCATCGCGCCGGCCCTATCGCAGGACTGGCCGGCCCGGCCGGTGACGATGGTCGTTCCGTTCGCTGCCGGCGGTCCGGCAGACACGGTCGGGCGCATTCTCGCTCCTGGCCTTTCCGAGCTTTTGGGCCAGCAAGTCATCATCGAGAACGTCGGCGGCTCGGGCGGCATGACCGGCGCCGCGCGGGTCGCGAAAGCGGCGCCGGACGGCTACCAGTTCGTGCTCGGCAACATGGGCACCCATGCCGCAAATCAGACCTTCTACAAAACGCCGCTCTACAATTCGGCGAGCGATTTCACGCCCGTCATGCTGGTCGCGCAGACGCCGCTGGTGCTGCTCGCGCGCAAGGATTTACCTGCCGACAATTTGCGGGAATTCATCGCCTATGCGAAGGCAAACCAGGCAACCATGCAGTACGGCTCGGGCGGCGCGGGTTCGGCGAGCCATCTCGCGTGCGTGCTGTTGAATTCGGCCATCGGCATCAATGTCACCCACGTTCCCTATCGCGGCGCCGCGCCGGCGATACAGGATCTGATCGCGGGGCGCATCGATTACCAATGCCCCGATACGCCGATCGCAATTCCCCAGATTCACAGCAAGATGGTCAAGGCGATCGCGATCCTCACGCGCGAGCGCTCGCCGGGCCTGCCTGCTCAGGCAACCGCGCACGAACAGGGCCTGACCGATTTCGACGCCTCGAACTGGTTTGGCGCCTTCTTCCCCAAAGGAACACCAGCGGCAGCCGTCGACAAGCTCAACGCCGCCATCCTCACCACCATCAACACC
>CBFGVM010000164.1:0-8872 GCA_965652015.1 uncultured Alphaproteobacteria bacterium | reverse complement strand
CTGCTGAGGAGGCATCTTTGACGTCGACAAGGCGCGCGCGCGGCTCAATGAACTCAACAAGCAGGCCGAAGACCCTGCGCTGTGGAACGATCAGCAGCGTGCGCAACGCGTGATGCAAGAGCGCACCGCGCTCGAGGATCAGCTCGGCGCCATCGGCCGCATCGAGCAAGAGCTCGACGACCAGCTCACCATGATCGAGCTCGGCGAGGCCGAGAAAGACCAGAAGGCCGTCGCCGAGGCGGAAGCGGCACTGCAGAAGCTCAAAGAGGAGGTGGCGCGACGCGAGCTCGAGGCGTTGTTATCGGGCGAGGCCGACTCCAACGACACCTATCTCGAAGTTCACGCCGGGGCGGGCGGGACCGAAAGCCAGGATTGGGCCAGCATGCTGCTCCGCATGTATACGCGCTGGGCCGAGCGGCACGGTTACAAGCTCGAGTGGATCGAAGAAACCGAGGGCGAGGCGGCCGGGATCAAATCGGCGACGATACAGATCAAGGGTCGCAATGCCTTCGGCTGGCTCAAGACCGAGAACGGAGTGCATCGGCTCGTGCGCATTTCGCCGTTCGATGCCAACGCGCGCCGGCATACCTCGTTCGCCAGCGTCAACATCTACCCCGTCGTCGATGATCGCATCACCATCGATATCAAGGAATCCGACGTGAGGGTCGACACGATGCGGGCCGGGGGCGCCGGCGGCCAGCACGTCAACAAGACCGAGTCGGCGGTACGCCTCACCCATATTCCCACTAACATCGCGGTGGTGTGCCAGAACGACCGCTCGCAGCACCGCAACCGGGCGCAAGCCTGGCAGATGTTGCGCGCGCGGCTTTATGAGCGCGAATTGAAACGGCGCGAGGAAAAGGCCGCCGCCGAGCAGGCCGCCAAGACCGACATCGGCTGGGGCCATCAGATCCGCTCCTACGTGCTGCAGCCGTATCAGATGGTCAAGGATCTGCGCACCGGCGTGCAGACCTCAAACACGGGTGCCGTGCTCGACGGCGACCTCGACCAATTCATGGAAGCGGCGCTGGCGCAAAAGGCGTTCGGGACCGCACCCAAGGAAGTCGAGGACGTGGACTAGACGTGCTCAGAGGCTGCTGTCGAGCTTTTCGCCTGCGCGCAAGAATTTCTGCGGATCAACCGCCGCGCCGTTGAGCC
The DNA here is from genome assembly GCA_965652015.1 of uncultured Alphaproteobacteria bacterium. Classification (GTDB taxonomy): domain Bacteria; phylum Pseudomonadota; class Alphaproteobacteria; order Rhizobiales; family Xanthobacteraceae; genus VAZQ01. Next base: position 7,714 of record CBFGVM010000164.1, on the reverse strand, counting down.
GCGTCTCATAGTGCAAGTGCGGGCCGGTGGAGCGACCGGTCGAGCCGACCTTGCCGACGATTTGCCCCCTCTTGACCGACTGGCCGACGCGAACCTCAACGGACGAGAGGTGACCGTAACGTGTCGACAATCCGTTGTGGTGGTCGATGTCGACCACCCGGCCGTAGCCGCCGTTCCAGCCTGCGGCAACCACCGTTCCATCGGCGGTGGCGCGCACCGGATCGCCGGTCGCGCCATGCAGATCGAGGCCGGTATGCATGGCCGGCGTGCCGAGGAACGGATCGACGCGCACGCCAAAGCCCGATTGCAGGTCGAGCCCGCCGTCGAGCGGCTTACGCACGGGGATGGTGGCAAGTGTGCGCGTCAGCCGACTGACTTGCGCGCGTGCAACGTGGATGCGCTGCAGCTGCCGCTCAAAGCCCACGCCATCTTTGGTGACGTTGACCGGCACGAACGGACCGCCGACCGCGCCCTCACCGGGCGCTTTGCCCGCTTCGAGCCCAAGTTCGATCAAGACGCCGCGCATGCGCCGTGCCTTCGCGTCGTAATTGTCGGCGAGGGAACCGACCATACCCGCCTGACGCTGCTCGACGCGGTTAAGCGAAGCCTCCAACCGGCCAATGACCCCGCCGGTGCCGCCTTTGGCCAGAATGCCGCTGCGGGAATCGATCGCGGCCGGATCGGGCGCAATCACGAAGGCTCCCTTGTCGCGCGCCGGTTTGGGCAGGATCGCTCGCAGCACCCCGCTCAATCCGCCCCGGGCAGGCTGCTTGATCGCTCCCGTGGCGTCGCCCAGCCCGTTGAGAGCGTCGGCACGCGACTCCAATGCCGCTTGCCGGCGTAGAATTTGCTCGAGCTTCTTCTCGTACCGCTCCTGGTCGAGCAATTGGCGGCTCGAAAAGCGGTCGATCTGGGCGCGCAGCTCGGCGATGCGATCTTCGTAGGCGAGCTGCATCTCGGCCTGCCGCGCCATGAGTCCGGTCAGCACGTCTTCGCGGAAGGTGAAATAGGTGGCTGTGGTGATGCTCCACGCCGCCATGATCACCAGCGTGCCGATCACGAGCCAAAAGGCGATGGGCCGCATCCGGCGCGCATCGTGGCTCCCCACTCGACGAGCCGGTGCGGCGCCGCGCGGCGCGTTGACAGAATCGCGGTACGGTGAAAATGACCGACGAGGCATTGACGCTCCCCGCCGGTCTCCTACGCGGGTTCGTCTTACGCGCCCGCTAAACTCGCGTCAGTTCAAGGTGATACGGTTAATTTTTGGGGAACGGCGGCGGGCGGAGCACGCGACATCGCGCGGATCAGCTAGGGATAACCCGACTTCGCGGCCCTTTTTACGCCTTGTGCTACCCCCTTGCCGAAATTGGTCGTCGCCGCAAAACTTCGACGAATCAATGACTTCGCGTGGGGTGGAGCGCTCGCCGGTGGGCAGCACCAGTTTTCCGGGTCATTACAACCTTGGCCTCGGGAATGAGCCCGCCCGGCTCCCCCGAAAAGGGCGTATTTTGCCGTACGCGATGGCCCCAAGCGCCTTCCTTTCGTCCCTTTTCCGGCGATTCAATAAGGCGTTGAAGAATCTGCGGGAGAGGGCCGCTAGGTCGACTGTAGTGCGGGGATTTGTCGACCGCGGGTAGGGGGCCGGTTCGCCACAGACGTCCGCATAGGACGGGGGCGGAATCGGTGGTCGAGGGGACGCCAAGTCGGGGCATGGCGCCGGGGCAATCTTATCCCAGTCTGGAGGCTCTCCTAAAGCTGGAGGCGAGCCTCAAGGAACTTTGCGCGCAGGACGCATTGCGTCAAAGCGAGGATGCGACCGCGCGCACACCGACTTCCCTGCTTACTGCTGCACGTTGCGAAGGCCGGCTGCGCGCGTGGTGTCCGCGGCTGCGCCAATTTGCCATCGCCGGGGGTACGCTCGGCGGCCTCTTCATGCTCGCGATGCTCGCGCTGTGGTGGCGTCTCTCCAGCGGCCCGATCGAGCTTGATATCGCAACGCCCTGGCTGACTGCGGCGATCAAGAACAATTTTGGGCCCGGCCACGAGGTGGAGATTGGTGGCACGCAGCTCGAGCGTGACGCGAGCAAGAGCCGCACCTCGCTGCGCATCCGCGACATCGTGGTGCGCGACTCGGATGGCACCGTCGTAGCGAGCGCCCCCAAAGCGGAAGTCGGCATCTCAGGTGCGAGCCTGCTCCTCGGGCGCATCCGCGCCGAGCGGTTGAGCTTGGTCGGCGCCGAGATGGCGATTCGCATCGAATCCGACAGCCAAGTCACGGTCTTTGCCGGCAGCAACAAGCGCCCCTTCGTCACCGCTTCGGCAACAGCCCCGCCCCCTCTGCCGGTGCGCGCGCCAGCAAAGGCCGATCGCGCCGCGAGCGCTGCTTCCCCTGTGTCGGCGGCTCCGGCCGCGCAGGCCGCACCCGCGACCGCCCGCAGCGGCGTTCCCGACCTGACCGCGCTGATCGCGTGGATCGAGAGTCTGGACGCGAGCGGGCTCGACGGCCGAGACCTCACCGAGATCGGGCTGCAAGGCGGCAACCTCACCGTCGACGATGCGCGCAATGGCAAGCAATGGACATTCACCAACATCGACCTGAGCGTCACGCGACCCAAGGGAGGTGGCATCGCGATTACACTTGGCTCGCACAGCATCGAGCGGCCTTGGCAGATGCGCGCGGCGATGACGCCGGGCGAACAGGGCCACCGCATCATCGACATTGAAACACAAAAGCTGTCCACCAAGGACGTGATGCTGGCCCTGCGGTTGGACGCGGATCAATACGAAGCCGACCTGCCGCTGTCCGGACGCATCCGCGCCAATATCGGTCCCGATGGCATTCCGCATATGCTCGAGGGCCGGATACTGGTGGAGAAGGGGGTCATCGTCGATCTCGACGATCCGCTCGTGCGCATTGCGATAGATCGCGCCGAAATCAGTCTCGATTGGGATAAGAGCCGACGGGCGCTGGTTGCTCCGTTCCAGGTCATGTCCGGCGGCACCCGCATCGCGCTGGTCGCGCAATTCGACGCGCCGCGCGACGCAAGTGGCGTTTGGGCGCTGAAAATCTCCGGCGGCAGCGCGGTGCTGGCGTCCGCCCCGGTCGATCCGAATGCGCTGATCCTCAACCGCGTTCAGTTGCAGCTGCGGATCGATCCCACCAAGCAGCGCATCGATCTGGAGCCGAGCGAAGTCGGCAATACGGATCTCGGTGTCGCGCTCACCGGAAGCTTGGATTTTTCCGGCGACGATCCCCGCCTCACGGCGGGTATTGCCGGCACGCGCATGTCGGTCGGAGCCCTGAAGCGGCTTTGGCCCGTTACCGTGGCCTCGAAGGTGCGCGCTTGGGTCATCGACCATATCCAAGCCGGCACGGTCGAGCGACTCGACATCTCGACCAATGCGCCATGGTCCACCCTCAAATCGAGCGGCCCACCCGTTCCTGACGACGGCTTGTTGGTCCAGATCATCGGCCACGGCGCTGAAATCCGTCCGGTCGAAGGCCTGCCGGCCATCCGCGACGCTGACGTCCATGTGCACGTTTCTGGCCGAACGGCCGCGATCAATGTCGGGCGCGGCAACGTGGAGATATCGCCCGGCCGCAAGCTTTCGATCACCAACGGCGTGTTCGAGGTGCCCGACACTTTCCCCAAGGCGCCACCGGCGAAGGTCCGCTTTCGCCTCGACGGATCGGTTCCGGCCGCGGCCGAACTCTTGAGCATGCAACGGCTGCGCGACTACTCGAACGCGCCGGTCGAGCCTACGACCAGCCGCGGAACGCTCACCGCGCAGGTGACGCTCGCGCTGCCGCTCAAGGAGGATCTGGCACCCGGGTCCTCGCTCTATACGATCAACATGGACGTTGCGAACTTCGCCGCCGAACGCATGGTGATGGGCCAGAAGGTGGAGGCCGCCCTGCTCAAGGTGACCGCCAACAACCTCGGTCACTGGATCAGGGGTGATGTGAAGATCAACGGCGTTCCCTCCGTCCTCGACTACCGCAAACCGCAGGACGGCGACGCCGATGTCCGCGTCCAAGCCACTCTCGACGAAAGCGCGCGCAGCAAATTTGGGTTCGATCTCGCCGGCTACCTCACCGGGCCGGTGCCGATCAAGCTCAGCGGACGCGTTGCGAATGAGGGCGACAGCCGTTTTGCCGTCGAGGCCGATCTCACGCAGGCCAAGGTCGATAACCTGCTGCCCGGATGGTTGAAGCCCCCCGGCCGCGTTGGTCGCGCAACCTTCACGCTCATCAAACAGTCGACGGCAACCCGGATCGAAGATTTGGTGATGGAAGGGGCCGGCGCTTCGGTCAAAGGCACGGCCGAGGTGGACGCGTCAGGCGATATCGCCTCCGCAAACTTCCCCGTTTTTGGCCTTTCGGACGGCGACAAGGCGACGCTCAAAGCGGAGCGCGGCACCGACGGCGCGTTGCGCGTTACGCTGCGCGGCGATGCTTTTGACGGTCGCGGCTTCGTCAAGTCGATGCTGACCGGCCCAGCCAGCAACAAGCAAAAGCACGACAAGGACGTCGATCTCGACGTCAAGCTCGGCAGCGTGCTCGGATTTAACGGCGAGACCCTGCGCGGGCTCGATCTGCGGGTGTCACGCCGCAGCGGTGTGATCATGAGTTTTGCGTTGAGTGGCAAGCTCGGACGCGATGCACCACTCGCCGGCGACTTGCGCGGGCGCGGCAGCAACGGCCGCCAACTCGTTTTCGTGGAGAGCAACGACGCCGGCGCCTTCTTCCGTTTCACCGACGTGTATCCGAAGCTCGCCGGCGGCGAGATGTGGATTGCGCTCGATCCGCAGAGCGCCGATCTGGCGCCGCAGGAGGGGATTCTCAACATTCGCGACTTCGTGGTGCGTGGAGAAGGGGCGCTGGAGCGCGTCGCTGCCGCTCCACAACAGCCCGGCGGCGCCTCGCCCGGGGTCGAGTTCTCGCGCCTGCGGGTCGAGTTCACCCGTACGCTGGGGCGCTTCACCATCCGCGATGGGCTGCTCAAGGGTCCTGCAATCGGCGGCACGGTCGACGGCTACATCGATTATCATCGCGACGAGGTGCGCATGCGCGGCACTTTCGTTCCGCTCTACGGCCTCAACAACATGTTCGGCCAGCTCCCGATCGTCGGGCCGTTCCTTGGCGGCAGCAACGAGGGCCTGCTCGGGGTGACCTACGAGGTGGTCGGCCCGCCGAGCACGCCGGTGTTGCGCGTCAATCCGATTTCCGCGGTGGCGCCGGGCTTGTTGCGCAAGTTCTTTGAGTTCCCGGGCGGCAATACTCCGATGCCGCCGCAAAGTTACGCCCAGCCGAGCAACCGGTATTAGGAACGCCCTTCGATTGGGCTGCACCGCTGCGATCACACCGGCCGCAGCAGAACGTGCCGCTTTCTGCCGAGCGAAAGCTTGACGACGCCCTCCGGCGTGAGGTCGCGCGGCGTGAGCACCATCTTCTCGTCGGCAACCGCGACGTCGTTGACCCGCAGACCGCCACCCTTGATCTGCCGGCGTGCCTCGCTCTTCGACGAGACCAAGCCGACGTGAAGGGCGGCATCGAGCACGCTGAGAGCGGGTTCGAATGTCTCGCTCGGAATTTCGACGGTCGGCAACGTTTCGGCCAGCGCGCCTTCCTCGAAGGTGCGCCGCGCGGTTTCGGCCGCCTGCTCGGCGGCGGCGGCGCCATGCAGCAGCGCGGTCGCCTCGGTCGCCAGGATCTTTTTGGCCTCGTTCAGCTCCTGCCCCTTCAGCTGAGCAAGGCGTGCGACCTCATCGAGCGGAAGTTCGGTAAACAGCTTGAGCAAGCGGCCGACGTCGGCATCTTCGCAATTGCGCCAGAACTGCCAATAATCATAGGGGCTCGTCATGTCAGCGTTGAGCCAGACCGCGCCCGTCTCCGTCTTGCCCATCTTGCTGCCCGAGGACGTCGTCAGCAGCGGCGTGGTCAGTGCGAACAGCTGGACGTTGAGCAGCCGGCGCCCGAGATCGATGCCGTTGACGATGTTGCCCCACTGGTCGGATCCGCCCATCTGCAGAATGCAACCGTGGCGCTTGTAAAGCTCCACGAAGTCGTAGGCTTGCAGGATCATGTAATTGAACTCGAGGAACGTCAGCGGCTGCTCGCGCTCGAGCCGCAGCTTCACCGAGTCGAATGTCAGCATCTTGTTGATGGTGAAATGCCGCCCGACGTCGCGCAGGAACGGGATGTATTCCAGCCGGTCGAGCCAATCGGCGTTGTTCGCCATGATGGCGCCGGCCTCGAAATCGAGAAAGCGGGAAAAAACCGTACGGATCGACGCGATGTTGCGGTCGATCTGCGCGCTGGTCAGCAGCGCGCGGGTCGTATCCTTGCCCGACGGGTCGCCGATCTTGCTGGTGCCGCCGCCCATCAGTGCGATCGGGCGATGGCCGGTCTTCGCCAGCCAGCGCAACATCATGATTGTCAGCAAGTTGCCGATGTGGAGGCTGGGCGCGGTGGCGTCGAAGCCGACATAGGCGGTGATCGGCCCGCCAGCGGCCTTGGCGTCGAGGCCCTCGGCGTCCGAAACTTGATGGATGAATCCTCGTTCCGCGAGAATACGCAGGAAATCGGACTTGTAGGCGCTCATGCCCTCGTCTCTTTTATCGCCTGTTTCGGGCCGGTGGTGTAACAGGTCCAGCGCGGGATTCAACTAAAGGACGCCTGCATGGCGCGCGCCATTGCGATCGGTCTGATGAGCGGTACCTCCTACGACGGAGTGGACGTGGCGCTTATCCAAACGGACGGCGAGGAGATTGGTCGCCTTGGTCCGACCGGCTATCGCCCCTACAGCGATCGGGAGCGGGACGTCGTGCGGCGCGCGATCGCGGTTGCTGCCCATCTCACCGATCGCAAGGCACGGCCGGCGATGCTCGCCGAGGCCGAAGAGCTGGTGACCGACATGCACGCCGAGGCCGTCGAAGCGTTTCTCGCGGCGAACGGCATGGTGCCGAGCGAAGTCGCCGTGGTGGGCTTCCATGGCCAGACCGTTCTGCATCGTCCCGATCGCGGGCTCACCATCCAGCTCGGCGAAGGCACGGCGCTCGCGGGCAGGCTCGGCATTCCTGTCGTCTACGATTTTCGTGCGGCCGATGTGGCCGCCGGAGGACACGGCGCACCGATGGTGCCGGTGTTTCATCGCGCCATGTTGCGCCTGCTCAAGCGACCGCATCCCGTCGGCGTGCTCAATCTCGGCGGCGTTGCCAACCTCACCTTCATCAACGGCGATGCCGAGCTCGTCGCCTGCGACACCGGGCCGGGCAACGCGCTGATCGACGATTTTCTCCGCTTGCGCACCGGTCAACCGAAGGATGACGGGGGACGCGCTGCGGCAGCGGGCAAGGTCGACGAGGCCGCCGTGACGCGCGTGTTGGCGCATCCATTTTTTGCCAAGCCGCCGCCGAAATCGCTCGATCGCAATGCCTTCCGTCATTGGGTGGCGGAGGAAGGGCGACTTGCCGGCAAGAGCATACCGGATGGCGCGGCGACGCTCACGGCCATCAGTGCCGCCGCGGTCGCGCATGCGATCACTTTGCTGCCGCGGCCGCCAGCGGGATGGATTGTCGCCGGCGGGGGCACGCGCAATGGGACATTGATGCAAATGTTGGCGCAGCGCCTTGCCCCCGCGCCGGTCGAAACCGCGAGCGCAGTGGGCTGGTCGTCCGATGCGCTCGAGGCGCAGGCCTTCGCCTATCTTGC
>CBFGVM010000163.1:0-8882 GCA_965652015.1 uncultured Alphaproteobacteria bacterium | reverse complement strand
CCACCATGCGCAGCCAAATGAGCTCGTAGAGCCGCGCTTGGTCGTGGTCGAGAAACGACCTCACCTCCCGCGGGCGGCGCCCCGGGTCGGTCGGACGGATCGCCTCGTGGGCCTCTTGCGCATTCTTCGTTTTGGCCTGGTACTGGCGAGGCGAGGGGGGCACATAGTCCTTGCCGTAATCGGCCCCGATCAGGCGGCGCGCGGCCGCGAGCGCCTCTTCCGCGACGTCGACGCCGTCGGTTCGCATATAGGTGATGAGGCCGACGGTATCGCCGTCGATATCGACGCCCTCGTAGAGGCGTTGCGCAACGCGCATCGTGTGGGCGGGCGCAAAGCCAAGCTTGCGGCTTGCCTCCTGCTGCAAGGTGGAGGTGGTGAACGGCGGCGGCGGGTTACGCCGCGCGGGCTTGGCCTCGACGTTGGCGACCGTGAAGCTCGCGTTCTCCAGCGCCCGTTTGAAGGCTTCAGCCTCGGCGCCGGAGCCGATGTCGAGCCGCTGAATCTTCTGCCCGTCGGCGCCGACAAGGCGCGCCTCGAACTGCTCGCCGCGCGGCGTAGCGAGGGTGGCCACCAGGGACCAATATTCGCGAGGGACGAATTTTTCGATTTCGAGCTCGCGGTCGCACACGAGCCGCAGCGCCACGGACTGCACCCGCCCGGCCGAACGCGCGCCAGGGAGCTTGCGCCACAGCACCGGCGAGAGAGTGAAGCCCACGAGATAATCCAGCGCGCGGCGCGCGAGATCGGCGTCGACCAGCGCTCCGTCGATCTTGCGCGGGTGCTTCATGGCGTCGAGCACCGCTTGCTTGGTGATGGCGTTGAACACCACCCGCTCGACCGCCTGCTGCTTCAGCGCGCGCTTCTCCTTGAGGACTTCGAGCACATGCCAGGAAATCGCCTCGCCCTCGCGATCGGGGTCGGTGGCGAGAATGAGCTTGTCCGCCCCCTTGAGCGCGCGGGCAATGTCGTTGAGGCGCTTCTGGGACTTGTCATCGACCTCCCAGATCATGCGGAAATTGTGCTCGGGATCGACCGAGCCGTCCTTGGCGGGAAGGTCGCGCACGTGCCCGAACGAGGCCAACACCTCGTAGCCCGAGCCAAGGTAGCGGTTGATCGCTTTCGCCTTGGCCGGAGACTCGACGACAACGATATTCATGTAATTCCAAAGAGTTGAAGGAAAAGCAGGGGGCCGGTCCGCCAGAATCGGGCGCCCTTGTCGCGGCGAAACATGGGGATGTCAACCCTTCCTGTCAAACCGAGGGCCTGCAGGAGAGCGCGCTCGAAACCCCGCAGCAGCCGCTGGGTGGCGCTGAATGCCAGCATTCGGCACGGCCGTTTTATTGTGAAACGTTAGTCGTTTAGAGCGGAATGCAGAGATTATGCCTCAATGCTGGACACCGCTTTCGCCCGTGGCGCCAACGAGCTTCGGCAGTGGCTCCATTGTTTTAATGCGTGGTGAGGTCGCGGGAGCCGAGAGGGGCGCGTTCCTGCCGTTGCCGGAAAGTCACATCGCGAGCTTTTCCGCGGGGGTCACGCAACAAGCCCCAATTCTACCGCTCTCGGTGTGACAGTTCCGGAGCTGGAACCCACAGCGCCGTGGGTTCGGTTTTGGGGGGATCGGGCTATGTGGATCATCTGGTACATCGGGATGATGGCATCGCTGCGGGCGATGGGGCTCGCGCCGAGCTTGGTGCCGATACGCACCGACGAAGATCGGAAGCCGCACGGCGACATGTAACTCGTTTTTCGCGCTCCCTCACTACGATCGGGAGGGAGACGAACCAGCTTGGGGATCGCTCACAGCAGCGACACGAGCGCGCCGCCGTGGCGCTCGAGCCGTCCCGCCAGTTCGAGCTCGAACAGCACCACACGCACGTTTGCAGGCGAGCTTCCGGACAATCGCACGAGATCGTCGATCGGCACCGGCGTCGGACCAAGCAATCCGATGATGCGCGCGCGTTCGGCGGCGCCGGGTTCGGCGCCTGGTGCCGACGCCTCCGGCTCTTCGGCGCGAAGTTCAACCGGTGCACCCAGGATCGGGCGCAGCACCGCGATCACGTCTGCTGCATCGCTGACTAGCGTTGCGCCCTGTTTGATCAAGTCGTTCGTGCCTTCCGCGCGCGGGTCGAGCGGCGAGCCAGGCACCGCGAACACCTCGCGGCCCTGTTCGAGCGCAAAGCGCGCGGTGATCAGCGAGCCCGAGCGCTTGGCCGCCTCCACGACCACAATGCCGGCGCAGAGTCCGGAGATGAGCCGATTACGGCGGGGAAAGTCGCGGGCGCGGGGCTCGTGCCCGAATGGCATTTCGGACACCAGGGCGCCGTGCGCCAGGATGGCCTCGGCAAGCTCCGCGTGCTCGCGCGGATAGATGTGGTCGTGGCCGCCGGCGAGCACGGCGATCGTGCCGCTGGCGAGACTCGCGCGATGGGCGGCCGCGTCAATGCCGCGCGCGAGCCCGGACACGATTTCGAGGCCGGCGCCGCCGAGATCGCGTGCGAGCCGCTCGGCGAAGCGCATGCCGGCGGCCGATGCATTGCGCGCACCGACAAGGGCGACCGCGGGCGCCGTCAGCGCGGCGGCGTTACCGCGCATCGCCAAGAGCGGCGGAGCATCGTCGATCATCTGTAGGCGGCGCGGATAATCGGGCTCGCCAAGCGCGAGGAAGGTCACGCCGAGGGCGCGCGCCGCCGTGAGCTCGCGCTCGGCGTCCGCGCGGGAGGGGATCCGCGGAGGGCCCTTGGCGCCGCCGCGGCGGGCGAGATCGGGCAGCGCCGAGAGCGCGGCGCGCGCCCCGCCATAGTGATTAATCAGCGCGCGGAAGGTGCGCGGGCCGACATTGTCACTGCGGATGAGGCGCAGCCAGTCGAGCCGCTGCTCGTCGCTGAGCCGCACGCTCGTGTTTGCTTCACCCACCTCGCGCCCCGGCCAGCCAGCACCGGTGTAAACATCGCCGATGTGCCCAAGAGGGACAACCCGGATTGCGCGGAATGTCTATGCGTATCCCGTTGACGAGTCCCGCAAAGCAAAGTGAGATAACATTGGGGCCGGCGGATCGCGACAGTCGCTCGATTGGAGCAGCCAGAATGGGCGCTACTGAAATGAAACTCGCCGTTGCCGTGACGATCCTGTCCCTCTGCTCTTCCTTGGCCTTTGCCCAGCAGCAAGTCGGATCATCCGCGGTCTCCTCAAGCGCCACGAGGGGGCAGCAAGGCCAGTCGCCTCCACTGACGTTTCCTCCGCCAAGCGCCACTATACGAGTGATCGGAACTCCGGCCGTCCAGCCGAATCGAGGACTGGGAGTAGAATGCACGCCGGTCGAGCAAGGAATTGCCGGCGTGATTATTGGCCCAACCGATCTTTGCGATCGCTAGGCGACGAACCCTGATAGCGCTCCGAGGGCGCAATCCTCGATGTGCGAGGCGTCACCCGGCCGAGGATGCACCGATCTTGGGCTCGGTGCCTTTGACGAGCCGCGCGATATTGGCGCGGTGCATGATCCATAACAGCGCGGTCAGCAAAGCGAACAGCATCGCCTCCGGGTGCTCGCCCATGAGCCACAGCGCAAACGGCGTCACGGCGCTTCCGACGAGCGCGGCCAGTGAGGAGTAGCGGGTCAGCGCCGCGACCGCGGCCCAGATCAGCGCAAACGCAATCGCGATGGGCCACGCCAGCGCCAGCAGCAGGCCGATATAGGTGGCAACCCCCTTGCCGCCCTTGAAGCCGAGCCAGATCGGGAAGAGGTGACCAAGGAAGGCGCCGGCCGCGGCGGGGAGCGCGAGCTCGTGGGCGAAATAGCGGTATTCGCTCCCGTAATAAAAATAGACGAGCAGCACGGCAAAGGTGCCCTTGAGCGCGTCGCCGACGAGGGTCGCCGCGGCGAGTCCCTTGCGGCCGGTGCGCAGCACGTTGGTCGCGCCGATATTGCCGGAGCCGATGGCGCGGATATCCGCGGTGCCGGCGAGCCGCGTCAGGATCAGCCCGAACGGGATCGAGCCGCAGAGATAGCCGAAGAGCAGCGCTGCGGCATAAGCCGGCAACAGCGACGGATCGAGCCATGGCGGCATGGACTTTTCCCGGCCCGCGTTCGCATCATTTTCTCCGTTCATTCCCGCGCAAGCAGGAATCCAGGGCCAAAGCCTGGGTCCCCGCTTTCGCGGGGACGAACGGAGTTATGCGTGATGACTGTCATTTAAGCTCACAGACGGCCCACGAGCGAATTCGCTTGACTCGTGTAACGAGAATCTTCCAATTTTCGGCATTCTCCAAATTTGCGCTTGCAGCCTCACTGATGTCGGGAGCGACCTCGGTGCGAATGCGTGGCCTGTTATTTTCCTGTTAGCTCCTGTTATCGGCCCTGTTATTTCACTGCGGCGCTATCGATTTTCTTGTTTGTTTTCAGAGCGTTAAGTTCATGGCTCCCTGTTATTTACAGGGGGACAGGAGTGATGGAGGCTCGATCCAGGGGTTTGGGTACGCGACGATGAGCGCGCGTCTCAAACATATTCATAGACGGTGCGGCCGGCGACGATGGTGCGCACCACGCGGCCTTCGAGCCTGGCTTCGTCGAACGGCGTGTTCTTGCATTTCGATTTGAGCTCGGCGGGGTCGAGCACCCACGGCACATCGGGATCGAGCACGATCACGTCGGCGGGGCTGCCCTGCCGCAGCGTGCCGGCCGCAAGTCCCAGAATTCTCGCTGGCGCGCTCGACATCGTCTTGAGCAAGGTCATGAGCGCGAGTTCGCCGGAGTGAACGAGGCGCAACCCCGCCGTCAGCATGGTCTCGAGCCCGATTGCGCCGGGGGAGGCTTCCGCAAACGGCAGGCGCTTGGTCTCCACGTCCTGCGGGTTGTGATCGGACATGACCACGTCGATCAGGCCTTCGGCCAGCGCCGCGACCAGGGCCGCGCGATCCGCCTCTGCGCGCAGCGGGGGCTTGAGCTTGAGGAAAGTTCGGTACGGTCCGACATCGATCTCGTTGAGGGTGAGATGGTTGATGGACGCGGAGGCAGTGACCGTGAGCCCCGCCTCCTTGGCGCGCCGCAACACCTCGAGCGACTCGCCGCAGGTGAGCGAGGCCGCGTGATAGCGGCTCTCGGTGAGCGCGACGAGGCGCATGTCGCGCTCGAGCATGATTGTTTCGGCCGCGCTCGGCACGCCGGCAAGGCCGAGCCGGGCGGCGAACTCGCCTTCGTTCATCACGCCTTCGCCGACGATGTCGGGATCTTCGGTGTGATGCACGATCAGCGCGTCGAAATCGCGCGCGTAGGTCAGCGCCCGGCGCATCACCTGTGCGTTGGTGACGCTTTTGGCGCCGTCGGTGAAGGCGACCGCGCCCGCGGCCTTGAGCAGGCCGATCTCGGCCATCTCCTCCCCGCGCAGGCCCTTGGTCAGCGCCGCCATCGGCTGCACGTGCACGATCGATGTGTCGCGCGCGCGTCGCATCACGAAATCGACGATCGCGGGATCGTCGATCGCGGGCGAGGTGTCGGGCTGCGACACGATGGTGGTAACGCCGCCGGCGGCCGCCGCCTGGCTCGCCGAGGCGATGGTCTCGCGATATTCCGCGCCGGGCTCGCCGATGAAGGCGCGCATGTCGATGAGGCCGGGGGCGACCACCTTGCCCTTGCAGTCGATCACCTCGGTCGCCTCCGGCACGCCCGCGGCACCGATGCCGCGCTTGGCCTCACGGATTATGCCGTCCGCGATCAGGAGATCGCCGTCGATCTCGAGGTCGCGCGAGGGGTCGAGGATGTGTGCGTTGGCGAGCAGGATCGGGCGGCGCTCCGTGAGCATCATCATCGACGATAACCTTCAGTGACTGCGGAGCGACCCGGTCTCACGCATTCGGCAGGTTCCGCGAGAGCGCCTCGAGCACGGCCATGCGCACGGCCACTCCCATCTCCACCTGCTCGCGGATAAGCGATTGGGCGCCGTCGGCCACCGCGGTGTCGATCTCGACCCCGCGGTTCATCGGCCCCGGATGCATGACCAGGGCGTCCGGCTTGGCATAGGTGAGCTTCTTCTGGTCGAGCCCGAAATAATGGAAGTATTCCTGCATCGAGGGCACGAACGAGCCGTTCATGCGCTCGCGCTGCAGACGCAGCATCATCACGATGTCGGCGTCGCGTAGCCCCTCGCGCATGTCCCGCGTCGCTTCGACCCCGAACCGCTCGATCCCGGGAGGCATCAGCGTCGACGGCGCGACCACGCGCACCCGCGCTCCCAGCGCGTTGAGCAGGATGATGTTGGAGCGGGCAACGCGCGAGTGCAGGATGTCGCCGCAGATGGCGACGATCAGCCGCTCGATGCGGCCCTTGTTGCGCCGGATGGTGAGCGCGTCGAGGAGTGCCTGGGTCGGATGTTCGTGCGAGCCGTCGCCGGCATTGATGACGGAGCAATCGACTTTCCTGGCCAGCAGCTCGACCGCGCCCGAGGCGTGATGGCGCACCACGATGATGTCCGGGTGCATGGCGTTGAGCGTGATCGCGGTGTCGATCAGCGTCTCGCCCTTGCGCATGGAGGAGGAGCCGACCGACATGTTCATGACGTCGGCGCCGAGCCGCTTGCCGGCAAGCTCGAAGGAGGCCTGGGTGCGGGTCGAGACTTCGAAGAACAGGTTGATCAGCGTGCGCCCGCGCAGCGACACCTGCTTCTTGTCGATCTGGCGGTTGAGCTCGACGAAATTCTCGGCGAGGTCGAGCAGCCCCAAAATCTCCTCACGGGAAAGTCCTTCGATCCCCAGCAGGTGGCGCTGGCTGAGGACGAAGGTGGACTTTGGCGCGATGTTCATTAAAGCCGCTTCTATAGGCCCGCGGCGGCCCACCCGCAAGGGAGCCCAGGCGCTGCGGCGAAAGCAAACTGTGGATGTCTCGCAGGTGGCGGCAGGCTGAAACGGGGGCGAATTCGCGTTATCAATTCATGCTTGCGCCGACAGCGGCAGGAATGGAGCAGGCGATGCGCGTCGAAGAGGTGCTCAACCAATCGCCGCCCTATGTGGACATCGATCTCTATGCCAGCGATCGGCCGCTGCAGGAGGCGATTGCGGCCAATGGCGGCGAGCACGACGCGGCGGCGCTGTCGGCATTCGGCAAGCGCTGGGGCACGGCCGAGATGTTCGAGCTTGCGCGCGCCGCCAACGAGAATCGGCCGGAGCTGAAAGCGTTCGATGCCAAGGGGTTCCGCCGCGACGTCATCGAGTTTCATCCCGCCTATCACCAGTTGATGGCGGAGAGCATTGCCGCTGGCCTGGCAGCTTCGACTTGGCGCGAGGATGCGACGCCGGCGAGCGCGCCCGCACAAGTCACCCGCGCCGCGCGCTTCTACATGGCGGCGCAAATCGAGACCGGGCACCTTTGCCCGGTCACCATGACGCACGCGGCGGTGGCGGCGCTCGCCGTCGAGCGGGAGCTCGTTGCCAAGCTCATGCCCAAGATCATGTCGCGCCGCTACGATTCCCGTTTCTGTCCCTGGTGGGACAAGAGCGGCATCACGCTCGGCATGGGCATGACCGAAAAGCAGGGCGGCACCGATGTTCGCACGAACACGACGCGCGCGGAGCCCGCCAGCGAAGGCTACGCCATCACCGGCCACAAATGGTTCATGTCCGCGCCTATGTGCGATGCGTTTCTAGTGCTGGCGCAGGCACCGGGCGGGCTCACCTGCTTTCTCATGCCGCGTTTTCGCCCCGACGGTTCGGTCAACGGGCTCTATTTCCAGCGCCTCAAGGACAAGCTCGGCAACCGCTCGAACGCCTCTTCCGAGGTCGAGTTCACGGACGCCTTCGCCTGGCGCGTGGGCGAGGAGGGCAGGGGCGTGCGCACCATCATCAACATGGTGCAACTCACGCGGCTCGACTGCGCCATCGCGTCCGCCGGCATCATGCGCATGGCGCTGGCACAGGCAATCCACCACGCACGCTACCGCACCGTGTTCCAAAAGCACCTTGTCGACCAGCCGTTGATGCGGGCGGTGCTCGCGGATCTCGCGCTCGACGTGGAAGGCGCGACCGCACTCGTCATGCGGCTCGCCCATGCCTACGATCTTGCCGTGAGCGATCCCGGCGAAGCCGCGCGCGCCCGGCTGCTCACGCCGGCGGTGAAATATTGGGTGTGCAAGCGCGCCCCGGGCTTCACCTATGAGGCGATGGAGTGTCTCGGCGGCAACGGCTATGTCGAGGAGAGCGTGTTGCCGCGCCTCTATCGCGAGGCCCCGGTCAACGCCATCTGGGAGGGTTCGGGCAACGTGATGTGCCTCGACGTGCTGCGCGCGCTCGCGCACGAAGGCGAAGCAGCGCGCGCGGTGCTGGCCGCGCTCGCCGAGGAAGCGGCCGATCTGCCAGGTACAGGGGTCGCATGCGCTGCCGTCGAACGCGCCTTTTTGCCCCCGCATGCCGAGACTGGGGCGCGCGTCGCCGTCGAGCGTCTCGCGCTATTGGCAGCGGCGGTCGCACTGCGGCAGAGCGCCGGTCCCGAAGTCGCAACGCTATTCGCACGCACGCGGCTGCAGGATGGCCACGGCGCGATGTACGGAACGAGCGAGATATCGCCGGACGACGCGCGCCGGCTCATCGACCGCGCCTTGCCACCGGCTTGACTAAAGGGCGTCGTTTTGGCGCCGCATCAGCTTTCATCCAGGCAAGTCAGCCGCCGGCCTGTCGGATGGATATGTGTATGACCCGAATCTGAGCACCAGGACGGCGAATGACAGAAGGAGAATCCCGCCGGTTATGATCAATATGTCCATGCCTGTCCGCTGCTCGGCGCCGACTATTTCGATGAGCACGCGGGCGAGAGCGGTAATTGCAACGTAGATGAGGTATCGCACTGGAAGGCGCGTCGTCTTGAAATAAATGCCGACCATCGCGCCGATTTCAAGATAAAT
>CBFGVM010000162.1:0-8924 GCA_965652015.1 uncultured Alphaproteobacteria bacterium | reverse complement strand
AGATGCCGTGTTTATGCAGGATGAGCCCCTCGACGTCGGGTTTGCCGTCGTAGATGTCCACTGCCGTTTTGGCGAGGCCGAACCCAGGCATCACGTAGGGCACGATGCTTGCGCGTCCGTCGTAGAGGTCGGCGCATATGGCCTCGCCGTCGGGCTGGTCGACGATGCTCAGGATGGCGTTGGCATGGGTGTGATCGACGAACTTGTGCGGCAGAAACGCATGTAGCAACGTTTCCACCGACGGGTTGGGCGCCGCGGGCTCGAGCAGGCTGTCGCGCTGGATGCGCACCATATCCTCGTCGCTGAGCGCGGCCCGCGCACGCAGCTTGCGCAAACGGTCGAGCCGCACCGCGGGCAGATCGGCCGGCCCGATCGTTGCCATGTCGGAACCCGAGCCTTTGACGCAGAGCACCGCGACCTGCTCGCCGAGAAGGTCTTGCATCGTCGTCTTCACGGAGGTGTTGCCGCCGCCATGCAGCACGAGCTTGGGGTCGCGGCCAAGCAGACGCGTCGTGTAGACGCGCAAGGCAAGATCGCGGCCGATGCCCTCGGCGGCATAGCGATCGATCGCCGCCTGCGCTTCGCTGTCGACCCAGCCGCTTTTCATCGCCGAGTTCCCGTCAGACGATCGCAAGACACCCGCGCGTGCCCGCGCACGCGTCCCAGACAGGCAGACGCGAATCAACCAAACAGGCGCTCAGCTCTTGCCCAGCACACGCCTGCTCCACCAACCGGAACGACGCGGACGATCACTGTCCTCGCTCGCCGCCGAACTCGTCACCACGGGCTCGACCGAGGGCGCAGGGGTCGTGAAGGCAGGTGGGGGAGGAGTTTCATCGTCGCGCCAGGTCTGCGGTGCGGGCTCGCGCACGGTTGAGCGCCGGCGTGGTGGCTCGGGGGCGTCCGAATCGGCGGGCGCAGCGATCTGCGCCGATCGAGCCCCCTCCGGCTCGGCTTCGTGCGTCGGCGCGGCCTCGTGTGTCGGCTCGGCATCGCCGTGCGCCTCGACGGACGGCATGGCGAGCGCTTCGGGCTCGCTTTGCCCTGCCGCCGCCACTTCGCGCTCGCTTTCTCCTACCGCCCCCAATGTGACCTCGTCGGCTGACTCGGTCGCGGAATCGGCGTGCGCGGCTGCCGGTTCGCTATCCAATGGGAAGCCCTCGCCTTCGCGGCCGCGACGGTTGCGCCGTCCGCCGCGCCGTCCGCGGCGACGCCGGCGGCGGTCGCTCTCGCCGTGCGGCTCTGCCGGACGTTCAAACTCGGCGCCGTCAGCGTGGAGCGGCTGATCCGATCGACCAGCCTCGTGCTCACCCGCCACAGGGGCGAAGTCTTCCTCCTGTGCAGGCGGCTCGCGCTCCGCCTGGAGCTGGTCGCGGCCTTCCCCGCCACGGCGGCCACGCCGCCGCCGTCTGCGCCTGCGTCCCGTTCCCGGCTCGCCCACCTGCGCTTCCTCTTCGGACGCGCTGACCGCTGCATCTTCGGATTCGGATTCCTCCTCGTCCTCGTACTCCTCTTCCTCCTCCTCCTCGATCAAGACAGCAGCAGCAGCCGGCGGCTGCAGGGCCAGCGCCTTCGCCTGCTCGAGACTGTGCACCTGCTCGCCTTTTTCGATGACGAACGAGAGCTGCCCGCCGATGGTCGCATCGGCATTGACCATGATAGCGATACGGAAACGCTCCTCGAGCGCGCGCAGATGCGCGCGCTTCTGATTGAGCAGATAAAGCGCAATGTCGGAGCGGGTGCGCACAGTCAGATTATGTGTCGCTCCCTTGAGCAACATTTCCTCGAGCGCACGCAGGAGTTGGAGCGACACCGAGGATACCGAGCGAACGTGGCCGGTGCCGCCGCAATGCGAGCATTTCTCGGTCGAGCTCTCGAGCACGCTCGAGCGGATGCGCTGGCGCGACATCTCGAGCAACCCGAAATGCGAGATGTGTCCGACCTGGATGCGCGCGCGGTCGTGCCGCAGGCATTCCTTCAACCGCCGCTCGACCGCGCGGTTGTTGCGCTTCTCGTCCATGTCGATGAAATCGATGACGATCAGTCCGGCGAGATCGCGCAGCCGCAACTGCCGGGCGATTTCCTCGGCGGCTTCGAGGTTGGTCTTGAGCGCGGTATCCTCGATGTGGTGCTCGCGCGTGGCGCGGCCGGAATTGACGTCGATCGCGACCAGCGCCTCGGCCTGGTTGAGCACGATGTAGCCGCCGGAACGCAGCTGCATCACCGGCGTGAACATGGCGTCGAGCTGACTCTCGATGCCGTGGCGGGTGAAGATCGGCAGCGCCTCGCGATAGGGTTTCACGTTCTTGGCATGGCTCGGCATGAGCATGCGCATGAACTCTTTTGCTTCCCTGTAGGCATCCTCTCCGCCCACGACGATCTCGTCGATGTCCTTGTTGTAGAGATCGCGGATCGAGCGCTTGACGAGCGACCCCTCCTCGTAGACCAGCGTCGGCGCCGTCGACTTGAGCGTGAGATCACGCACCGTCTCCCACACCCGCAGCAGGTATTCGAAGTCGCGCTTGACCTCGGTCTTGGTGCGGCTCGCGCCAGCAGTGCGCAGGATCACCCCCATGCCTTCCGGCACCTCCAGCTCTTGCGCGATGTCCTTGAGCCGCCGGCGATCTTCAGCGCTCGTGATCTTGCGGCTGATGCCGCCGCCGCGCGCCGTGTTCGGCATCAGCACCGAATAGCGGCCGGCAAGCGAGAGATAGGTGGTGAGGGCCGCGCCTTTGGTGCCGCGCTCCTCCTTGACAACCTGCACCAGCATCACTTGGCGGCGTTTGATGACCTCTTGAATCTTGTACTGACGACGCACCCGCGGCATGCGCTCGGGCACTTCCTCCAAAGCGTCGGCCCCGCCCACCGATTCCACGACCTCCTCCTCGGCGGCATGGCCGTTGACTTCGGTGATGTTGGCGGCGGCCTCGGCCGCTTCGCCGATTTCGCCTTCGCCCGCCACCGATGCAGCAGCGAAGTCGTTTGTTTCACTACTCTCCGCTGCACTCTCCGCCGCGTGCGGTTCCTCGCCGGTTGGAACCGGCTCTGACGCGCTCGTCGCTTCGAGTTGCTCGAGTTCGATCGGGGCTTCGGCGGTGGTGGCGCCGGCGTCCTCGGCAGGCTCGAGCGCAATTGGTTCGGCCGCCATGGCGGCGGGCGAGCCCGCGTCCACCGCCGGTTCTTCCGATGCTTCGGCGGGCGAAGCCGTCGGCTCGGTCGGCGCGGCTTCGTGTTCCGCTTCGCTTGGCGCGACTTCGCTGTCGAGCGGTGCTGCGCTCTTGATCTCGTCGCGCGCTCGCGCGCTCGCCTGCTCGGCGCGGCGTCCGGCGCGGCGGTCCGCCTCCGCCTCGGCGGCGCGTTGGGCGCGCTCGTCCTCGGCGATCAGCGCCTGCCGGTCGGCGACAGGGATTTGGTAGTAATCGGGATGAATTTCGCTGAAGGCCAGGAAGCCGTGGCGGTTTCCGCCATAGTCGATGAACGCCGCCTGCAGCGACGGTTCGACGCGCGTGACCTTGGCCAGATAGATGTTGCCGCGGAGTTGCCTACGGCTTGCGGACTCGAAGTCGAATTCCTCGACACGGTGGCCGCGCAGAACGACCACCCGGGTCTCCTCCGGATGGGTCGCATCGATGAGCATTTTGTTGGACATTGACCAATCTCTTGATGGCCGGCTGGCGCTCCGTTCGCCGCCAGATGGACGGCGCAAGACGGCGCGACCGGAAACCGGCCCGACTGTGGTTGAAATGATGAGTGCTGTGCGCGCGCGAAATCCCGCAGGCGATGGAGCCTGCACCGATCGCCGAAACAGCCATGGCGTCGTTCGGCGACGCCCCGGTGCTTGGGTAGCGATCGGTTAAGTTCTCGACGCGCGGTCGTAGCATGACCTTTTGGCCCATGCGGGGCGGCAGCGCTGGGGAGCGCCGCCGCTGGTTCTCCTGGCTGACGATATTCGACTCAGGGATAGCGGTCTTAAGAGCATAAGCCGCTTGCATTGTGTGTACGGCATATGCCGCCCGTGCCGCCCGGCGGTGTCCACAAGAACATCGGCTTCGCTGATCCGTCAGCGCCGCACCCACGCGACGCCGCCGACCAACTCTCCGCGAAATCCCCTCCCGTCGCGTGTCAGGGAGCGGTCTTTGGCGGCCTGCCGGATGTCCGAACGTGGCACGACCGGAACTATAGCTCGTCAGCACCCCCTTATTAGGGGTGGCAGCAGGCGATGGCAAGGGAGCGCCCGGCGACCTCGGCGGCACAGGCGGGGTTAGGTTCGGGTTAACTGCGCCCTCGTAATGGAGTAAATACGATCCCGCAGGGGCCGAAAGCCATGTCTGTGCGTGCGGCGATCTCGGCATTTCTCTTCGGCGCAACGGCCCTCCTGGGCGGCGCTTCCGCGGCCGAGCGTACGAGCCCGTCCGGCCCGCCCTTGGGCGCGACTGACGATTTTCCCGTTGCGAGCGACGTGCGGCTCGGCGGCGACGACGCGCAGACGCGAATGATCGTCGATTTGAGCCGCAAGATCGAGATCCGCACCTTCACGCTGGCCAATCCCTACCGGGTGGTCATCGACATGCCGCAGGTGACGTTCAAGTTCCCGCCCAAGGCGGGGGAGGTGGGCCGCGGCTTGATCAAAGCGTTCCGTTTCGGCCTCGTCATGCAGGGCGGTTCGCGCATGGTCATCGATCTTGCCCGGCCGGCGCAGATCGACATGGGCTTTGTGCTCGATTCCATGAACGATCAGCCGGCGCGCCTCGTCCTTCATCTCACCGCGACCGACCGGGACTCCTTCACGCGCAGCCTCGCGCTCGAAAGTGGGGCGCCGCAGCGAAGCAAGCCCGAAGCGCCCGCGGAGACCAAAGCGAACGGCGATTCGCGGCCGCTGATCGTGATCGATCCCGGCCACGGTGGCATCGATAATGGGACCAAGGCTGCCAGCGGGGAGATGGAGAAGACCATCGTGTTGGAGTTCTCCCTGCTGCTGCGCGACAAGCTCGAAAAGACCGGCAAATACCGCGTGCTCATGACCCGGGCCGATGACACCTTCGTGGCGCTCAGCGACCGCGTCCAGTTCGCGCGGGCGCGCCAGGCGGCGCTATTCATGTCGATCCACGCCGATGCCTTGCGGCGCAGGGAAGGTGATGCGCAAGGGGCGACGGTTTACACGCTCTCGGAACGGGCGTCCGATGCCCGCGCGGCGCGTCTGGCTGAGGCCGAGAACCAAGCCGACGTCATCGCGGGCCTTGATCTTTCCACCGAGGAAAAGGAGGTCGCTGACATCCTCATCGATCTCGCCCGCCGCGAAACTAAGACGTTTTCGGTGCAGTTCGCGCAAGGCCTCGTCGGGGCCCTCAAGAACGCCGCCCGGCTGCACCAACATCCCTTGAAATCCGCGAGCTTCGTCGTGCTCAAGGCGCCCGACGTACCGTCGGTCCTGGTCGAACTGGGCTATGTCTCAAACAAGGCGGACTTGAAATCGATGATCTCGACCGAATGGCGCGAGCGCACCGCCGATTCGGTCGTTCGGGCCGTGGACGCCTTCTTCCGCCCGCGTTGGGCGGGAAGTGGCCAGGGAAGCGGCCAGAATTGACTGGACTGTGGCCAGTTAGCCTCAGTTTCAACATAAAACAGAGCGACTTAGTCGGCCGGACCGAGCGCCGCGGGAGGGAGCGACTGGTGCGGGGAAAACTCGCCGGATGGGACCTTGGCCGGCTGGGTCAAGGATCGCGGCGGCAGCGGTTCGGGGCAGGGGGCCTTCGCGCATGAGGTTGATGCTGCGCTTCTTCGGGCTGCTGTTCGCGGCCGGAACGATCTTATTCGTTGCCGCGGTCGCCGCGGCGGCCGCCTTGCTGTGGCACTACTCACAATCGCTGCCTGACTATTCCCAGCTGCAGGACTATGAGCCGGCGGTGATGACGCGCGTGCACGCCGCGGACGGCTCGCTGCTGGCCGAATATGCGCGCGAGCGGCGGCTCTATATCCCCATTCAAGCGGTCTCCAAACTCGTCATCAACGCCTTCATCGCCGCCGAGGACAAGAATTTCTACGAGCACGGCGGCATCGATTTCTCCGGCATCGCGCGCGCTGGGGTGCTGTACGTGCAGCAATACGGCAGCGGGCGCCGCCCGCAGGGCGCCTCCACCATCACCCAGCAGGTCGCGAAGAACTTCCTGCTCACGAACGAGCTGTCCTTCTCGCGCAAGATCAAGGAAGCGCTGCTGGCGATGAAGATAGAGCGCGCCTTCTCCAAGGAGAAAATCCTCGAGCTCTATCTCAACGAGATCTATCTCGGCATGGGCGCCTACGGTGTGGCTGCCGCCTCGCTCCTCTATTTCGACAAATCGGTGCACGAATTGTCGATCGCGGAAGCGGCTTACCTCGCCGCGCTGCCGAAGGCCCCCAACAATTACCATCCCTTCCGCCAGCGCGAGCGCGCGCTCGAGCGGCGCAACTACGTCATCGATCGGATGGCCGAGGACCACTACATCACCGCGCAGGAAGCGGAGAAGGCCAAGAAAGAGCCGCTGAAGGTCACCCCGCGGCCGACCGGCGCGCATATCTTCGCGGCCGAATATTTTGCCGAGGAGGTCCGCCGCTACATCTACGACACCTACAGCGAAAAGAAGCTCTACGAGGGCGGGCTCTCGGTCCGCACCACGCTTGATCCAAAGATGCAGGTTCTGGCGCGCAAGGTCCTCGTCGACGGATTCGTGAATTTTGACGAGCAGCACGGTTACCGCGGTGCCGTCAACAAATCGGATCCGACAGGGGATTGGGGGGCCAAGCTCGCAGATATCAGGGCGCTCTCCGACATTGCGCCGTGGCGATTGGCGATGGTGCTGGAAGCCGACGACGCATCCGCCCGCATCGGCCTGCAGCCCAGCCGCGAACCGGGCGGCGTGCTCTCGAAGCAGCGCGAGACCGGCACGGTCGCGCTCGAAGGTGTGAAATGGGCGAAGCCGACCAGCGGTCCGATGCGGGGCAAAACTCCGACCAAAGTCTCGCAGGTGCTCTCGCCGGGCGACGTCGTCTATGTGGAGCCGCTCGCCGGTAAGGATGGCCAGTTCCGCCTGCGCCAGGTGCCGGAAGTCTCCGGCGCCATCGTCGCGATGGATCCGCAGACCGGGAGGGTGCTGGCCATGGCCGGCGGCTTCTCCTACGACCAAAGTCAGTTCAATCGCGCCACCCAGGCGTTGCGCCAGCCGGGCTCCTCCTTCAAGCCGCTCGTCTATGCGGCGGCGCTCGACAATGGCTACACGCCTTCGACGGTGGTCCTCGACGGGCCGATCGAGATCGATACCGGGACCGGTATTTGGGCGCCGGAAAACTATACCAAGAAATATTATGGACCATCGACGCTGCGCTTCGGCATCGAGCACTCGCGCAACGTCATGACGGTGCGTCTGGCCCAGGACATCGGCATGCCGTTGATCGGCGAATACGCCCGGCGCTTCGGCGTCTACGACAACTTGCCGCCCTATCTGTCGTTCGCGCTCGGCGCGGGCGAAACCACGCTGCTTCGCATGGTTGCCGCGTATGCGATGTTCGACAACGGCGGCAGGAAGATTCAGCCGACGTTGATCGACCGCATCCAGGACCGTTATGGCCGCACCGTTTACAAGCACGACTCGCGCGAATGCCGCGGCTGCGTGGCCGAGAAGTGGGAGAACCAGAACGAGCCGACATTGGTCGACAAGCGCGAGCGCGTGCTCGACCCGATGACCGCCTACCAGATCACCTCGATTATGGAAGGCGTCGTGCAGCGCGGCACCGCAACCGTCGTCAAGGAGGTGGGTAAGCCGATCGCGGGCAAGACCGGCACCACCAACGACGAGAAGGACGCCTGGTTCATCGGATTTTCGCCCGATCTCGTAGTCGGCGTCTATCTCGGTTACGACAAGCCGCGCCACCTCGGCCGCGGCGCGACCGGCGGCGTGCTGGCGGCCCCGATTGTGCGCGATTTCATGAAGGTCGCGCTGGCCGACAAGCCCGCTGTGCCGTTCCGCGTGCCGGCCGGTATCAAGCTCATCCGCATCGATCCCAAGAGCGGCATGCGCGCGGGGCCCGGCGACCAGCGGGTGATCCTGGAAGCCTTCAAGCCCGGCACCGCTCCGCCTGACAACTATTCGGTGATCGGCGTGAGCGACCTCGACGGACGTCCACTCGCCGTTTCGCCGGAGGCCGATCGCGCGGTGCGCACCGGCGGCGGGCTGTATTAGATCCCTTGCAGGCGTGCGCGGCGGCCTTACGCCGTGCCGCCGGGTCCGCACATCACGTTCAACAGCGCCTGCCGGCGTTCTTTCGTTACGACCGCAAGCGCGCGTTGCAATGCGCCCGGCAGCGACGCCGGATCCTCCACGCATTCGCCATAGCCGCCCGCGGCTTCGCAGAGCTTCTCGAACGCGGGCAGTTTTGGAAGCCCGACGAAAGGTGGCTCGTTGCTCTTTGACGCCAAGCCGTCGGGATACATGGCGAGCGTGCTGCGCTGGACGGCGCCCCACATCGCATTATTCATAATGACAAAAAGAACAGGCAGTTCGTGTAATGCCGATGCGTGGTGCACGGCGGCAGGATTGGCGAACATGTAGGCGCCGTCACCGAGGACGGCCATGACCGGGCGATCCGGGAGCGCTAGCTTGGCGCCGAGCGCGGCGCCCGCGCCCCAACCGAGCCCTGACGCGGAACTCGATCCGAAATAGAGATCCGGAAATTCGAACGAGCAATGCTCGAGGAACAGTGTGTACTCGTTGATGACGATGCTGTGCGGCTCCTTGGCGCGGTCGATACAGTGGCTCACCCAGGCGGGATCGAGCGGCATCTTGCGCGCGCCGGCATCGCGTGCCGTCTTCCAGGCGCCCAGCCGAGCCTCACGATACTCGGTGATCCAGCGCCGACGCTGCGCCACAGAGGCGGCGTCAACGCTGTCCTCG
>CBFGVM010000161.1:0-8944 GCA_965652015.1 uncultured Alphaproteobacteria bacterium | reverse complement strand
ACGACTCAGAGTTTGGGTTGGTACCGGGCGCGCGCTGCTGCGACATTGCAACGGCAAAAGTCGTTGCAATCAGTCCTGCGGCGCTCCGACCGTATCCGCCATCGTCGCGCCGCGCGCGCCCATAGGTTTTGGGGCGCCGGTTGTCGTGTCGCGGACCGTTTGATGCTCGGTCTCAGCGTTGAGCTCGCCGCCGATCAACACGACGATGATCGACAGCCAAAGCCAGAACATGAACGCGATGATGGCGCCGAGCGAGCCATACGTCTTGTTGTAGTTGCCGAAGTTTTCCGCGTACCAAGAAAATGCAATCGAGACGACGAGCCAACCGACAGCAGCGAAGACGCTGCCCCAGGTGAGCCAGCGCCACCGAGCTTTTTCTCGGCTCGGGCCATAACGGTAAAGAAAGGCAAGGGCCAAGGTCACGACGATGAACAAGGCGGGCCAGCGTGCGATCTTGACCACGAGCTCGGTTGCGCCGCCAAGGCCCAAGAGGTTCAACACGATCGGGACTACGACCAACGCACCGATCGCGACCAGCACGAAGACAATGGTCAAGAGCGTAAATGCGAGCGACATGAGGTTGAGCTTGAAGAACCCACGCTTTTCCGATTCGTTGTAAACCAAATTGAGAGCATCGAAGAGCGATTTCATTCCGGCGTTCGCGCTCCACAAAGAGACCAGCAGGCTGACGATGAACGTCAGGCCGAGCGTGGTGCTTCCCTGCGACGTCACGCGCGTGATTTGATCCCGCATCACTTCGATCGCTCCGCCGGGCACCAATCCGGTAATGCTGTCGAGGTGAGAGGCAATGGTCGCCGGGTCGGCGAACAACCCGTAGAGCGCAACGAGGGCGGCGATCGCGGGAAATACCGCCAAAATCGAGTAAAACGTCACGCCCGCCGCGACGACGATGACGCGATCCTCGCCGATGTTCTTCCAGATGCGGAGAAGGATGTCCTTCCAGCCGCGGCCCGGTATTTCGGATGGAGTTCTCGCCGACCTGCCGCGGCCTCGCTGAGCGCTGACTGCGCCGACGTCACGTGCATCACCGACGTCCACCGACCCGTGGGGACAGGAGACTCGCGTCTGACCCTTTTCCTGCATCGCACAACGTTTGCTCTCGGCCGACACGGGGCTCAGCCGTCGGGATACGCCCGTGAAGCGAAAGCTCGCAGTGGACAAGCGGTGGCAAATCCGCGCTCCGCCAAGTCTTCCAAGCGGGCATTCCGCGGTTCGGCGCGCTCGCTTTTCCAATCTGTCTCGGCTCAATGAGTTCCAAAGATTTTGTGGATTTAGGTGCGACCCGGCTCTCGGGGAACTCCGCGTCGCTATCCACGTTGCAGGCAGAACGGCGCAGCTTTGCTGCGCCCTAATCCTAAGACGATGGAGTGCCCCATGGGCTTGTTCACCAAAGACATCAAAACAATGGATGACCTGCTGCTGCACGGTCTCAAGGACATCTATTACGCCGAGAACCAAATCGTGAAATCGCTGCCGAAGCTGATCGATAAAGCCACCAACCGCGATCTCACGAAGGGCCTCAAGGATCATTTGGAGGAGACGAAGAACCAGATTACGCGGCTCGATCAAGTGTTCAAGAAACTCGGCCAGCAACCCCAGGGCGTGCAATGCCCCGCAATCGATGGCCTCATTGCTGAAGCAGACGAGCTAGCGGGCGAAGTGGAGGACAAGCAGGTCCTTGATGCCGCGGTGATCGGCGCCGCTCAGTCGGTCGAGCACTACGAGATCACGCGATATGGCACGCTGATTGCCTGGGCCGATGAGCTCGGCCATGACGACGTCGTGCGACTGCTCACGACCAATCTCAACGAGGAGAAGGCGGCTGACAAGAAACTGTCCACCGTGGCCTTGCGAAAAGGGGTCAACCGCAGAGCGGCGAGCTGACGCCGGCGTGACCGGCACGATCGAACACGCAACAAGAGGTTAGCGGGCGAACAGCATACAGGTGCCTGAGTCGCGTCCGCAACTTTGCCCCCGCCCGACACCCGATGAGCGTCGCCATCGAGGTGGCTCTTCGCTTGGTGTCGAAGCGTCGGAACCTCGTGCAGCACGCAGGATTTATCAGGGCGGACGTTCCGCGGGCCCACGGAGCAAGCTCAAGCCGTGCCGTGGGCTGGGCGGGACAACTCGATCGCACTCTTGGCTGGTTGAACCAGCACGAATCGGAGGATTACGTCATGACGATCAGGTGGTTGATGGCCGGCCTCGCCGCCGCGCTCATCATCAGCTCGCCCAGCTTTGCCCAGGACAAAGCCAGCCAGAAATTTCTCAAGGAGGCGATCGAAGGCAATCTGGCGGAAGTGAAGATGGGTGAGCTTGCTCAGAAGAATGGCCAGAGCGACAAGGTTCGCTCGTTCGGCCAAATGCTGCAGAAGGACCATTCCGACGCCAACCAGAAGGCCACGGCTGCGGCCAATCAGTTGGGCATGTCGCCGCCGACCGAGCCCAACAAGAAGCAGAAGGCAATGTATGACCGCATGTCGAAACTGTCAGGCGACAATTTCGACCGCGAATTCGCAAAGCACATGGTCGCGGATCACAAGAAAGATATCAAAGCGTACGAGAAGGAAGCGAAAAAGAACGACGCCGCGGGCGCTTATGCCAAAGAAGCGTTGCCGACATTGCACAAGCATCTGGAGACTTCTCAGTCATTGGCCGGCACCGGGGCGAGCGCAAAGCGCTGAAGCGCTGGGCTCGTTTGCAAGCGAGTCCCCTTGCACAGACACCACGCGCTCGTTGCAACTGCATCTGCAGAGTGATCGACGAAGCCGATATAGCGCAGAAAGCGTGCTCCGGTTGCATGGTCCGGTCGCGGTCATGTCGGAGCTCGTCTCTTGACGCGGCGCGGCCAATCGGGCCAAGAACTCCGACGGGGGCTTCAACTGGCCGCATCGCCTATCGATGGTTCAAAATTCCAGGCACCGCCGTGCGCCGACTCCCTCTGCTGACGACCTGCAACTCGACGTGGCTCTGCGTGAATTGCACGAAGCCCGCGAACAGCAGACCGCCACCGCAGAGATCCTACACGTCATCTCCAGCTCGCCCACCGACGCGCAGCCCGTGTTCGAAACGATCGTCAAGAGCGCAGCCCGCCTCTGCCGGAGCGTTCTCAGCGCGGTCTACCGCAGCGACGGCAAGCTCGTCCACCTGGTGGCGCACGACCAGTTCTCTCCGGATTCGATCGCCGCGGCGCGAGCCGCGTATCCTGTCCCCATCACGAGCAGCAACCTGATCGCCGTCGCAGTCCGCGAGCGGCGCATCGTTCACCATCCGGACGTGCTCGTCTCCGGCGGCTACAGCGAGCTGCAGAGGACGTCCGGCTATCGTAGCATCCTCATAGTGCCGATGGTGCGCG
Organism: uncultured Alphaproteobacteria bacterium; assembly: GCA_965652015.1. Taxonomy (GTDB): domain Bacteria; phylum Pseudomonadota; class Alphaproteobacteria; order Rhizobiales; family Xanthobacteraceae; genus VAZQ01. The sequence continues at coordinate 5,568 of CBFGVM010000161.1, read as the reverse complement.
ATGATGTTGCCATCGGTGCCATTGCGGTCATGCAGCTCGAGCCGCGACTATTTCCCGAGTCACAGGTCGCCCTGCTGAAGACGTTCGCCAGCCAAGCCGTTATCGCAATCGAGAACGTGCGGCTGTTCAACGAAATTCAGGACAAGAATCAGCAGTTGGAGAGCGCAAGCCAGCACAAGTCACAGTTTCTCTCCAGCATGAGCCATGAGCTGCGCACGCCGCTCAACGCCATCATCGGGTTGACCGATATGATGGTCACGGATGCCGGGCATTTCGGCACCGAGAAGGCCCAGGAGCCGCTCAAGCGCGTGAAAGCAGCCGGCACGCACCTTCTCGGCCTGATCAATCAGGTGCTCGATTTATCGAAGATCGAAGCCGGCAAGCTCGAACTAAATCCGGAGATGGTCAACATAGGCCTTTTGATCGACGAGGTGATCGGCACGGCGCGTCAGCTCGCCGAGCAAAACAACAATCGCGTGGTCGTCGAACTCCAAGACAATCTCGGCTCGTTGACGACGGACCCGATGCGGCTGCGGCAGATCCTGCTCAATCTTTTGAGCAATGCCTGCAAATTTACGAAAGAGGGCGAGGTTACTTTGCACGCGCGAAAAATCCTCGACGGACGGACCTGGTTCGAGTTCGTCGTGGCAGATACTGGCATCGGTATGTCGCCGGAGCAGCAGGCCGGGCTGTTCGAGGAATTCAATCAGGCCGATGCTTCGATCGCCCAGCGCTATGGCGGTAGCGGCCTCGGGCTTGCCATCACGCGCAAGCTCGCGCGCCTGATGGGCGGGGACGTGACCCTGGTGAGCGAGCTGAACAAGGGTTCAGTGTTCACGGTCCGGCTTTCCGCCTGAGCGTTGCATTGATCCAGCTCGGTTGCGAGCCGCTCCTTCAGCGACATCGAGATCTCCTCGCGAGCGATACTCAGCGGCGCACAATCACGCTTGCGAAGAATAACCTCCATCAACGGGAATCGCGGCTCCCGTGACGAAGTCAGATGCAGAACTTGCGAGAAACACCGCAATCCCCGCAAAGTCCTGCGGCTCGCCCCAGCGCCCGGCGGGCGTGCGCGCGAGAACGCGTTCATGGAGGCCGGAAACCTCCTTGCGCGCCGCTTGCGTGAGTGGCGTGTCGATCCAGCCGGGCAAAATCGCGTTGACTTGGACGTTGTCTTTGGCCCAGGCGCATGCAAGCGCCTTCGTCATCTGAACGATGCCGCCCTTGCTTGCTGCATAGGGGACCGCAAACGATGCACCGAAGATCGAGAGCATCGAGCCGATGTTGACGATCTTGCCGCGTCCTCGATCCTTCATGTGCGGGTACGCCGCGTGCGCGCAGAGAAACGCTCCGGTCAGGTTCGTGTCGATAACCCTATTCCATTCCGCAAGCGTATAGGTTTCAGGCTGTTTGCGAATGGCGATCCCGGCATTGTTGATGAGGATATCGACACGCCCAAACCGTTCTACGGTGTTTTCGATCATTGCGCGGCATGACTCTTGCTGACAGACGTCGACCTCAAGGGCCGCCGTCTTGACATTGAACTCCTCTATCGCCCTCGCGGCTTCAAGGTTTTTCTCGGCCCGCCGACCGGCGATGACGATCGCCGCGCCGGCCGCGGCCAATCCCTTGGCGATGCCAAATCCAATTCCGGCGTTGCCGCCGGTGACGATGGCAACCCGCCCGTTCAGGTCGAAGAGCTTCATCGCGCCGTGCCCCAGTAAAGTGGTCTGCTCCGCAATCCCGCCGACGTCGGCGTCAATGCCGCCATTCCGGGGCAGGCACGCGCGCCCACGGACGCTCGAGCTGAAGGTCGTCAGCGATTGCGTTCGCCGCGATGTAGCCGGGCGCACCGTTGATGCCGCCGCCGTTGCCGGTCGACGAGCCGCACAGATAGAGTCCCTCGATCGGCGTGCGCGTTCCCGATAGCAACGGGTGCGGGCGATTGATGCCGAGCTGAGACGGGATGTAGGCGCCCATGCGCACTGCGCCGCGCACCATGTTGGCGTTCAGGCGCTCGATATCGAGCGGCGTGAACAAGAACTTCGCGCGCACGTTGCCGTCGTCGAGATTGGCTGCGTATTCCCGCCACACACCAAGCACGCGCTCCATGTAGTCGTCCCTTTCGCGATCCCAGTTATCCTGGTCGCCATCAACCGCATACGGAGCAAACGGCCACCAAAACGCCGAATGCCCGTTGGTCGGAGCGTAGGTCGAATCGACCGCGCTGTTGCAGGCGCCATTGCCCATCAATACGTGCGGGAATTTGTTGGCGGCGCAATCGTCGAAGCAGCTGCGTACTTGCTCGATGTCATCCATCCCGAAAAAGATATTGAATGCGCGGTCGATGTCAGAATCGAATTCGGCGGAGCGATAGACCGGTTTGTCGCGCAGCGCGAGGTGGAGTGTCACCAGGCTGTGATTGCCCCAGTGCCAGCCGTTGAGCTTCTTGCGCACGTCCTCCGGGAACAAGTCTTCGCCGGCCATGCGCATCGTGGTGGGCGCGTCGATGGCGCTGGCGATGAAGCGGCTGCTTTCGACCGCCCCGCCATCCGCGAGGCGTACGGCGGTGGCACGGCCGTTACGCACGACGATTTCCTTGACGTCGGCTGAGGTGATGACCGAGCCGCCGCACCCCTCGATCACGCGCGCAAGCGCGTCCGTAAAACTGGCGGAGCCGCCGACCGGAAGCGTGAACTCCATGACGTTGGCAAAGATGAGTGGGAAGACAATACCCGCGCCCGGGACGCTTTCGGTGGTGATGACGTGCATGTAAGAGGTGAACAGCGTGCGGATGCGATCGTCTTCGAAATGCTTGCGCACCACGCTGAACAGGTCGTGCTGGGCGTGCGAAAGGAACTCCTTGGCCTGCGCGCCGGAGAGGCGATCCTTGAGCTGGTCGATCGGGAGCGGCGCGTTGAAGGCAATCGATGTGAACAGCGGGCGCATTTTCACGGCATAGAGGAAATGCAGGTCGCGGAACGTCTCGGCGTCGCGCGCCGAGAAGCGCGCAAGCGAAGCGCAGGTCTTGTCGAGGTCCTTGTGGATGACGACGCAGGTACCGTCGCGGAACGCCGCGCCCTGCTGGATTGGCGGCTCGATGTAGGAGAAACCGAAACGGTAGAGTTCCAGGTCACGGATCAAAGGCGAATGGCGGAATCCCATGAAGAAGTTGGAGTGCAGGTTGAAGCGATGGCCCGGCAAAGCAGGCTCTTGCGTGGTGCAACCGCCACCGATGTGGGGGTTTCGTTCGACGACCGCGATTTTCAGACCCGCCCGTGCCAGATAGGCCGCAAGCGTGAGTCCGTTGTGTCCGGCTCCGATGACGACACCATCGAATTTTTCCATTCGCCTCCTCCCCACTGCGGCCGCAAACGTTACTGCACGAGTCCACGCTCGACCATGGCGTGGATACCTTTGTTGCCGTCGACAAGCTGCGTCACGCGCAGGTCGCAGGCAAGGCTGCAGAAGACATAGGCCTCTTCCGAGCTCCAGCCCTTCATTTCGACCAGCCAGCGTATCATGTCGCGTAACGCCTGCCGGGCTGCGTCATCGAGATCGGGATCGAAGCCCATCGTGATGTAGTGCGTGGTGGTCACCGCTCGCGGCATGTCGAGCTTCTTGTTCTTGTGCAGCACGAGCTCGAAAGTGCCGGTCAGGCAGGTCTCGAGCGCGGTCAGGCAGACCTCGCCGTCGCCCTGCACGGCATGGCCGTCGCCGGCGGAAAAATTCGCGCCCGGCGCGAAAACCGGCAGATAGAGCGAGGTGCCGACGAGAAACTCCTTGTTGTCCATGTTGCCGCCGAACTCGCGCGGTTCGACCGAGCTGCAAAGGCCGTAGTTCGGCCGCGGCGCCACCGCCAGAATTCCGAAGAATGGTCGCAGAGCAATCGTCGCGCCCCACGGCAGCGAACAGGTCATCGCCTTCCTGTCGATCGGGATGATGCGGCAGCGAAACTCCGGATAGTCTTCCGGCAGCGTGCCGCGCAGCGGGCGGATCAGATTCCAGCCCCAGTCGACGGTCAGCGCTATGTCCTTGATACGCACCTCGAGGGTATCGCCCGGCTCGGCGCCGCGCACGGCGACGGGCCCGGTCAGGATGTGCGGACCCGGCGAGGGCCTGAGCTTCTCGCATATCTCGCGATGGTGCGGCAGCATGATCGAGGTGTCGCCCACGTCGGCGAGGCCGCCGGACACGGTTTCGATCGTCACCGTGTCGCCGGAATCAACCGTGAGGCGTGGGGGGATTTTTGCGTCGAGGCAGCCCCAGTGTACGGTGGAAGGGTTGGGAGAGAGCGCGTGATGAGTCGGCATGCTTGTCTCCTGCGTTGCTAGCTGGTCGCGCGCCTTACAGCGGCGCCTACATCACCTTCGTTCCCGACACACCGAGATGCTGATCGAGCACTCGCGTCTCCTTCGCCAGCGCTGCGGCCGTGCCCTGGAAAACGAATCGACCGGCCGAGAGCACATAGACATCGTCCGCTACCGACAGCGCCAGCTCCAGATTCTGCTCCACCAAGAGGATTGCGTGGCCAAACTCGCGCAAACGCCGCATGATCTCCTGGACCTGGAGCACCAGGCGCGGTGCGAGCCCCTCGGACGGCTCGTCCATCAGAATCAGCTCGGGATTGGCCATGAGCGCGCGGCCGATGGCGAGCATCTGCTGCTCGCCGCCGCTGAGCGCGGCACCGCGATGGTCGATGCGCTCGGCGAGCTGCGGAAATTCCTTGAGCACCTCGTCGAAGTCCCAGCGTTGATCCGCTCCGCCTCGTTCCGGCGGTCGCTGCCGGCGTGCGAGCACGCTGGTCGGCAACAGCAGGTTCTCGCGCACGCTGAGCGAGCGGAAGATCCGCCGGCCCTGGGGCACGATGGCAATGCCGTCCTGCGCGATCGCGTAGGGCGGCTTTCCGCGCAGCGAGCGTCCGCGATAGACGATGTCGCCGGAGCGCGGCGGCGTAAGTCCGGCGATCGAACGGATCAGTGTCGTCTTGCCCATGCCGTTGCGGCCGAGGATGGCGGCGATGCGCCCTTTGCTCAGGGCAAGACTGACGCCTTGCAGGACGTAGCTGTCCCCATAGTAGGTGTGAATCTCGGAAACCGTGAGTAAGGGCTCAGGCATGGCCGAAATACACGTCGCGGACCTCGGGATTGGCCTGCACGTCGTCGGGCGTCCCTTCCGCCATCACCCGCCCGCGATTCATGACCGTCACGCGGTCGGCCAAACCGAGCGCCACATCCATGTCGTGCTCGATGAGGATAACCGTAATGTTCCGCGGCAGCGCGCGGATCATGTTGAAGATCCGCGTTCGCTCGCCGGGAGAAAGGCCGGCGCAGGGCTCGTCGAGAAACAGCACCTTGGGACTGGTGTTCAGCGCCAGCGCGAGCTCGAGTTGGCGGCGTTCCCCATAAGATAGCAGCTGGACCGGTTGGTCGGAGCGGTCGGCCAGACCCACAGCTTCGAGCCCGGCGAGCGCCTGCTCGCGGATGGCCGGGAACGCGGAAACCGGCTGGTGCATGATCCACTTGCGCCGGTCGGTGCCGATGATCGAGAGAACGAGATTTTCGGCCA
>CBFGVM010000160.1:0-8987 GCA_965652015.1 uncultured Alphaproteobacteria bacterium | reverse complement strand
CGCCTCCACGCTGGTCAATTATCTCGGTCTCGACGAGGCGATCCTCGATTACGTCTGCGAGATCGCGGGTTCGCTCAAGATCGGCAAGTGCATGCCGGGAACCTCCATCCCGGTGGTCGAGGAGAGCCGACTATTCTCGGATCAGCCCGATTGTGCCGTCATTTTTTCCTGGCATATTGCCGACGAGCTTGCGCCCAAGCTGCGCGCGAAGGGCTATCGCGGCAAATTGGTGACGCCGTTGCCGGTTCCGCGCGAGATTTGAGGCCGAGGCGGCGTGAAACCTTTGAGTTACGCCGGCGGCTGGGCTATCACTCGGCGGGGCCGCCTTCTCTCGCCGTCAACCGTTGGAGCAACTGCGTGAATATTGCCGGTACCAAGCCGACTGCAGCCATCCCCACGCGCCTCGACACCGCCGACCTCACCGTCGTCGGCGGCGCGGGTCACGTCGGCGTCCCGCTCGTGCTGGCATTCGCCGAGGCGGGCTATCGCGTCAATGTGCACGACCTCAATCGGGATGCGCTCGAGACGCTGCGCTCAGGCCGTCTGCCGTTCATCGAATACGGCGGGGAAGAGCTGCTGGTGCGCGCGCTCAAGCGAGAGCGGCTCGTGTTCACCTCCTCGCCGGCGGAGATTTCTCCGACCAGTCCGGTCATCATCACCATCGGCACGCCGATCGACGAGTTTCTCAATCCCGTTCGCAAGGTGGTGCAGGACTGCATCGACGCACTGCTGCCGTATCTTGCCGACGGGCAGCTCCTGGTGCTGCGCTCGACCGTGTTTCCCGGCACGACCGATTGGCTCGATGGCTATCTGCGCCGCAGGAATCGCAATCTCAAGCTCGCGTTCTGTCCGGAGCGCATGGTGCAAGGACACGGCATCAAGGAGCTCAAGGAAACGCCGCAAATCATCAGCGGCACGACGCCGGCGGCCGAGGAGGAGGCGTCGAAGCTCTTTTCCGCCATCGCCCCCGAACTGATCGTGGTGAAGCCGCGCGAGGCGGAATTCGCCAAGCTGTTCAGCAACGCTTACCGCTACATCGAGTTCGCGACCACGAACCAATTCTACCTGATCGCGAAGGCGGCCGGTCTCGATTACCGCCGGGTCTACGAGGCGATGAAGCGCAACTATCCGCGCGCTCGCAGCATTCCAACTCCGGGGTTCGCGGCCGGTCCCTGCCTGGTGAAGGACACGATGCAGCTCGCCGCCTTCGCCCAGAACCAGTTCAGCCTCGGCAATGCCGCCATGCTGGTCAACGAAGGCCTGGTGCTGCACGTCTGCGACGATCTGCGCCGGCGCTACGATCTCTCGCGGATGACGGTCGGACTGCTGGGCATGGCGTTCAAGGCGGACATCGACGACATCCGCGCCTCGCTGAGCTACAAGTTCAAGAAGGCGCTCGCGAGTCTCTGCGAGGCGGTGGTGACTACCGATCCGTTCGTGACGACCGATCCGGAGTTGCTCCCCCTCGAGGAGGTAGTCAAGCGCAGCGACCTCCTCATCCTGTGCGCGCCGCATTCGACCTATCGCGAGCTCGATTTTGCCGGCAAGCCCGTCGTCGACGTGTGGGGATTTCTCAAAAAGGCGAACGTGATCACCTAACGCCAAACGAGCTGTAATCACGGGCTGCGATCACGCATTCCGGGCGCGCCGCAACGCGGCCAAGCTGTGCAGGCGGCGTAACCTTGCCTGTAGTGCGGGCGCCGCGGAATGACGTTAAAGCGGCGTTTTATCGATCTGCCCGTTCGAGCGTACGAACCAGTGCTCGTTCGCAAACGGCTTGCCGGCGAGCCGGTCCGCCATCCAGTCCGCGACCAGAATCGGTGGGAACGGTCCGAGATTGGCCGCCGGAACGTTGCCGACCGAATGGCGCGAGTCCTGGTAGACCACCATCTGCTTCGGCCCGTTGACCGTCTTGATCAGCCGCTCGGAATGCTCGAGGGGGCTGAGCTCCTCGCACTCGCCGGCGACGATCAGGTACGGCGCGCGGATCTTCTCCGCATGGCCTTCCCAGGTGATGTTCTTGCGGAAGCGATCGAACTCGTCCTCATCGGTGATGCCCGACATGTACATGAACCGCTTCTTGAACGTGGGTGAGGCTTCCTGAAAGATCGTGTGGCAGCCGGGTTCGTGGCACACCGACATGGCGGCAAACGCGCGGATGCGTGGCTCGTGCGCGCTGAGAATGGTTCCGAAGAACGTGCCGAAGCTCGTGCCGGAGCATCCAATGCGCCCGGCATCGATCTCGGGGCGATTGCTCAGCCAATCGAGGAGCGGCTTGCCGGCTGCCATCCAGTTCTCCACGGAGAAATAAACCCCGATCATCGGCGCTTCGTATTGCCCCGGTCCGTCGATCGCGAGCACCGCCATGCCCCGATTGAGGAAGCGATCGCCGTAGAGCGCGACCTGGATTTCCTTGAAGCTGTCCATGCCGGGAATGGCGATCACCGCCGGGATGCGGCCGCCCTTGTAGCCCGGTGGCAAGTGAAACCAGGCCGGGATCGCCTTGTCGCGAAACGGCACCCAGACCGCCTCGACGTGGTGGTCCGCCAACGCGGCATACTTTGCGTAGCATTCGCGTTTTTTGTTGTTGTAGGCGATGTTGGCTTCGTTGTTCTGATCGTAAGGCCACTGCGCTGCGCCCCAGTGCACGGCCGCCATGAAGTAATTGTCGCGGGCAGTCACTTTGCGATCGGCCTCCTCGGCCGCTTTCGCCTTGGCCTCGCGCCGGCGCGCAACCACCTCGAAGGCCGGACCGATGTCCGCCATTTTCTTGACGCGCTCGCGGATGCCGGCGAAATCCGCATTGGCCTCGACGCCGCAGGGGCCGCTGAGATAGAGCGAGCGCGGCTGGTCCCAGTCGATGCCGTTGGCGCGAATGATGTTGTCGAGGAGCCAGCGCTGCTCCTCGAAGCGGCGTACATGCGGCTCTCCGCGCTTGTCCACAACCGCTTGCGGTTGGCCGATCACGTTCATCGCAATCCTCCCTATGTCTGCGCCAAAGCCGGCGGCGCGGAATCACTTGCTGTCCATCGTCTTGAGGATCGGCGTCCAGCGCGCGAGTTCGTCCCGGAACACGCCCGCCGCCTTGTCGGGCCCGATGCCGAGTACCGGCTCGAACCCGAGTCTGACGAGCTCGGCCTGAAAGGCGGCATCGGACATCGCGTCCTGGGTCGCCGCATTGAGCCGATCGAGAATCGGCCTCGGCGTGCCAGCCGGCGCGAAAATGCCGAATGTGGTCTGCGCCACCATGTCCGGCAATCCGGTTTCGATCGAAGTCGGAATTTCGGGTGCGCCCCTCATGCGCATTTGCGAATTCACCGAGAGTATCTGCGCTTTACCGGCGCGGTGGAGTTCCAGAATCTGCGCAGTGGCGTTGGCCGAGATGAGCGGGATTTGTCCGCCGATCAGGTCGGTGACGGCTTGGCCGATACCCTTATAGGGTACGTGCACGATATCGAGCCCGCCGGCGCGCAGTTTGAACAGCTCGCCGGCAAGGTTGGTGATCGAGCCGTTGCCGGCCGATCCATAGGACAGCTTGCCGGGATTGGCCTCGGCGTAGGCGATCAGCTCGCCAAGCGTGCGCACCGGCAGCGAAGCGTTGGCCACGATCGAAGTCGAGCTATAAGCGAAGACGGCAACGGCGGAAAAATCCTTGACCGGATCATAGGGCGGATTCGTCATGACCGGCGTGAGCAGGACATGCGTGGTGGTGCTGCCGAGCAGGATGCTGTAGCCGTCCGGCGGTGCGTGGGCCACGTCATTGGCGCCGATCAGGCCGCCGCCACCGCCGCGGTTGTCGATGACGATGGCGCCGAGCTGCGGCTTAATCCGTTCCGCCAAGACGCGGCCAATGACGTCGTGCACGCCGGCGGGAACCGACGGGATCACCAGACGGATCGGGCGGGTCGGATAACGGTCCTGCGCGATTGCCGCGTCCGAGATCCAGACGCCCGCAGATGCGAGCAGCGCGATGAGCAGCATGCGCAACCGGTTCACCGCAGTCCCTCTCGCTCGTCCCGCACTGCAGGATCGATGTTAGTGAATGTGGGCGGCAGTGCCAACGTTCATCATCCCGGCAGGGCGCAGCATTTCCTGCCCGAGAAGCTTTTGGCGACGAGTTCTGCTTGCTAGACTTGACGTCGCGCCGATGATTAGTGGCGCCCATCGCGGCGAAAGCGGGCGAAGGAAGGCATGTCCGATTCACAGTCCGAGTTGACAGTGTCGCTCTGGCGCGGCGCGAAACATGGACGCTACGAGACCTACAAGGTCCCCTTGCGGGAAAACCAGACCGTGCTCGACGTGGTGACATTCGTGCAACGCCACCTCGATCCGACGCTGTCCTACCGCTTTGCCTGTCGGGTCGGCATGTGCGGCTCCTGCGCCATGACGGTGAACGGCCGGCCGCGTTGGACTTGCCGCACGCACGTATCGAGCGTGGCCAAGAGCGGCCGCCTCGAGATCGGGCCGCTCCAGAATCTGCCCGTCATCAAGGATCTGGCCGCCGACATGCGCCCCTTCTTCGAGAAGTGGCAGCAGGCCAAGGGCGCCTTCGTTCCGTCGCACACGCGTAACGACGATATCGTGCCGATCAGGCCGGACAGCGCGGCGCGGATGGCCGCCGATGCGGCCATCGAGTGCATCAATTGCGGCATCTGCTATGCCGCCTGCGACACCGTTCGCTGGAATTCCGATTATCTGGGGCCGGCGGCGCTCAACCGCGCCTGGACGCTGGTGAACGACGAGCGGGACAGCGCAACGACGGAGCGGCTGCAAGCGGTCGCGGCTTCCGGCGGCTGCCACGCGTGCCACTCGCACCAGTCTTGCCAGGAACTCTGCCCGCAGCGGCTCAATCCGACCGCCTCGATCGCTGCTCTCAAGCGCCGCACCATGTGGGCCTATCTCAAGGGAGAGATATGAACGTTCGCCTCTATGTCTGGCAGCGACTGACCGCAGCGGTCATGGTGCCGCTGGTCTTCGTGCATGTCGCCCTCATCTTCTATGCGACGCGCAAGGGATTGACCGCGGCGGACATTCTCTCCCGCACGCGCGGGAGCCTCGTGTGGGCATCGTTCTACGGCGCCTTCGTCATGACCGTGGCCGTTCACGCCGGCATCGGCGTTCGCACCGTGCTCGCCGAATGGTCGCCGCTCAACGAGCGCAGCGCCGGCATGCTGGCGAGCGCTTTCGCAGTGCTGCTGCTCGTCCTCGGCCTGCGCGCCGTCGCCGCAGTGGTGCTGGCGTGACCGCGCGCGGCTTGAGCCATCGCAACAGCGTGCTATGGATCGCCGCGCTGGTGCACCGGCTGTCCGGCCTGGCGCTCGCCCTGTTCCTGCCGGTGCATTTCTTGACCTTGGGCCTCGCCATCCGGGGCGAAGCGCCGCTCGAGAGCTTCTTGCGCTGGAGCGATCAGCCGCTGGTGAAGCTGGCCGAAAGCGGGCTCGTCTTTCTGCTCATCGTGCACATGCTGGGAGGCCTGCGCGTGCTGGTGATCGAGAATCTTGCCTGGCGCGACGGGCAGAAGGAGCTTGCGACGCTCGCCGCGGGACTGTCGGCGGTGATCGCATTCGTCCTGCTCGCGCGCATGTTTTGACGATGACCATCGAGCGGCTCAAAACCGATATTTTGATCCTCGGATCCGGCGGCGCCGGTCTGTTTGCGGCGTTGCACGCGTTCAAGGCCAATCCCGATCTCGACATCACCGTCGCGAGCAAGGGGCTGCTAGGCAAGTGCGGCTGCACGCGTATGGTGCAGGGCGGCTACAACGTGGCGCTGCATCCCGGCGACTGCGTCGAGCGCCATTTCATGGACACCATCGAGGGCGGCAAATGGTTGCCGCATCAGGAGCTGGCCTGGACGCTGGTGAACACGGCGATCGAGCGCGTGCGCGAGCTGGAAAACGAGATCGGCTGCTTCTTCGACCGCAATCCGGATGGCACGTTGCACGGCAAGGCGTTCGCCGGCCAGAGCTTCGACCGCACCGTGCACAAGGGCGATCTCACCGGAATCGAGATCATCAATCGGCTGATGGAGCAGGTCTGGTCTCGGCCGATCCGGTGTCTCGAAGAGCACCGCGCCGTGGCGCTCGTTCCCGCAACCGACGGCGTGCTGGCCGGCGTGCTGATGATCGACGTGCGCACCGGCGCGTTCCGTTTTGTTGCCGCGCAGGCGGTACTGCTGGCGACTGGCGGCGGCCCCACCATGTACCGCTACCACACACCGTCCGGCGACAAGAGCATGGACGGCTTGGCGATGGCCTTGCGCGCGGGGCTGCCGTTGCGCGACCTGGAGATGGTTCAGTTCCATCCGACCGGCTTGCTCGCCGGACCCGATACGCGCATGACCGGCACGGTGCTCGAGGAGGGGCTGCGCGGCGCGGGCGGCCATCTCCTCAACGGCGCGATGCATCGTTTCATGGGCGATTATGACGACAAACTCGAGCGCGCCACGCGCGACGTCGTCAGCCGAGCGATTTACACGGAGATGAAGGCCGGGCGCACCACGCCGAATGGCGGCGTCTACATCAAGATGAGCCATCTCGGACCCGACAAGGTGGCGAAGGAGTTCAAAGGCATGGTCGATCGCTGCCGCGACTGCGGCTTCGACCTCGCCGGCGGGTTGGTCGAGGTGGTGCCGACGGCCCACTACTTCATGGGCGGCCTTATCTGCCGCGCGGACACATCGACCGATTGGCCCGGGCTTTTCGTCGCCGGCGAGGACGCAAGCGGCATGCACGGCGCCAACCGGCTGGGCGGCAACGGGGTCGCGAACTCGACCGTCTTCGGCGGAATCGCCGGCGACGTGATGCCGCGATGGATCGCGGCCAATTCCGGCCATCGGACGCCCGATCAGCAGATGCTGGATGCGGAAGTTGAGCGTGCGCTGCATCCGTTCACGCGCCACGGCGGCAATTTGAACGACCTACGCGAGAAGCTTCTCGACACGATGTGGGACGACGTCGGCGTCATCCGCGACCGCGCTGGTCTTGATCGCGCGCTTGCGGCGCTCGATGCGATCGAGGCGGAACTTTTGGCGACGGGCGTCGCCGAGGAGAACCGCGCCTTCAACCTCACCTGGCACGATTGGCTTAATCTACGCTCGCTCGTCGAGGTCAGCCGGGCGATTGCGCTCGCGGCCGTAAAGCGCGAGAATTCGCGCGGCGCGCACTTCCGTTCCGACTTTCCGGAGCCGGGCGATTTGGCGAGCTCGCGCTTCACGGTCGCGCGGCAAACGGCCGGTGGTTTGGAAATCACCGAGGAGCCGGTTCAGTTCACCCATGTGAAGCCGGGCGAGACGCTGCTGCCAGGAGGCCGCATCATCGCCGTCCCCCGCGAGCGGGGAAGCGGCATCGCGGCCGAGTAGAGCGAGGCCAGCATGATTTCCATATCGTCCCTTCAACGCACCGCCGAGGAGTTGATGGCCAAGGCGGCAATCGAAATTCCCGACGACTATCTCGCCGGCTTGCGCAGATGCGCCGACACCGAAAAAGGCGATCTATCTGCCTTCGTCATCAAGGCGATGCTGGAGAACTACGACGCCGCCAAGGAGGACCGCCGCGCGATGTGCGGCGACACCGGCCTGCCGCGCTGGTACGTCAAGATCGGCAACGAGGCGCGTATCGAGGGCGGGCCGGTCGCGCTGGAGGCGGCATTGCGACGCGCCACCGCCCGCGCCACCACAGCCGTGCCGCTGCGTCCTAACCGTGTGCATCCGCTCTGGCGCACCGATCACAACAACAACGTCGGCATCGGCGCGCCGGAGATCGAATATGCGTTCCATCCCGAGGCTGATTGGATCGATCTCATCACCGTGCACAAAGGCGGCCTGTTCGGCTCCGACTATCGCATGCTGTTTCCCGGCGACGGCATCGACGGCATCAAGCGCTTCTACCTCGACACGCTGATCGGCTTCGGCAAGCGCGGGCTTGCTTGCCAGCCGGCAATCGTTGGAGTCGGCCTCGGCGGCTCGAAAGATACGAGCATGGTGCTGGGCAAGCAGGCGTCCTGCCTGCGCGTGGTCGGATCGCGCAATCCGGATCCCAAGATCGCCGCGCTCGAGGAGGAGTTCAGGGAGCTCGGCAACAGCATCGGCATGGGCGCGATGGGTTTCATGGGCTCGTCCATGGTGATCGATTGCCACATCGAGGTCGGCTATTGCCACACCGGCGGCCTGCCGATGTCGGTGCACATGTTCTGCCTATCCTCGCGCCGCGCCTGCGCCCGCATCTTCGCCGACGGCCGCGTCCAGTTCCGCACCGACCCGATGTGGTTCACCGATTACATGCGTCGCGTCACGGTGGAGTGGGAACGTCCGGCGGCGGAAGCGGCGGAGTAGGGGATGCTCGAGACCGTTCAGCTTGCGCTTCCCGCCGGTACCGACGATCTGCGCCGGCTCAAGATCGGCACGGTCGCCTATTTGAACGGCCGCCTCTTTACCGCGCGCGAGGGCGTCTACAAGCGCGCGATCGAAGACGGCGCCGGCATGCCCGCCGGCCGCGATGCGCTGGGCCTTGCCAACTTCCACTGCTCGCCGGCGGCAACCGTCAATCCCGACGGCAGTTATACCGTCGGCGCGGTGACCGCGACTGCCTCGTTCCGCTTCGCGCAATGGCTCGATGGCTGGTTCGAGCTTTCGGGCTGCAACGTCATTATCGGCAAGGGTGGAATGACGTCCGAGATTTATCGGAAGTCCTTCGTGCCCCATCACGCGATCTATCTCACCACGGTCGGCTACGGCACCGGCGCGCTGCTCGGGCGCGGCATCAAGCGGGTTGCGGGCGTCTATTGGCTCGAGGAATTGGGACTGGCGCAGGCGGTTTGGGTGCTCGACGTCGAAAAGTTCGGCCCGTTTCTGGTCGAGAGCGATCTCGCCGGCAACAGCCTGTTCGAGCAGGAGAACGCCAAGATCGCCCCGGGCCTGGAGAAACTCTACGCCGGCACCAAGCCGGCCACGCTGCGCCGTTACGGCGAAACCGACGACAAGACCGAAGA
>CBFGVM010000159.1:0-9048 GCA_965652015.1 uncultured Alphaproteobacteria bacterium | reverse complement strand
CAGCTTCTTAGAGAACCGGTTTATCTTTATTCGGGATCAACAAAGAAGTGCCGGCTAATGCGGCACTCTAGCGCCCGTACTTTCTCTGAAGCTCCATACTTCCGCTACGGCCAAACGCGGCAGGTACTGCTGGCTCGACCATTTCCGTGCTTGGGCCTCAAGGAACCGCGATAGCCATGCGATGCAGGTCGGAATTCATCACGTTGCCATTCACGGCAATGAGCGCCGACAGGGTGTAATGACCGGGTCGCAGATCGGACAGATCGATACGGAAATTTGTATCGGCGCCGGGCAATGCACCACCCGCGGCAGCGACGCGGCCATTGGCGTCGAGCACGACATAGCGGCATTCGGGTGCAGCGCGTTTCAGGACCGGGGCTGGAACAGAGCGTAGTGGCGTACGCACCAGGCGATAGCTCCGCTGAAAGGTCTCCATGACTTCAATATCACCGGCGAGGATCACGCTCTTGCCGTTCCAATCGGCTTTGGTGACGAAACCGCGCCGCGGAACGGCATAGGCGTCGTAGGACCCAACCCCTAGCGGATAGCTGAGATCGCGAAATGCCTCGAGCGTAATGCTCTGTGGCGACCAAGCCTTGAGCTTGTAAGGTCCGTTGGTCACCAGAAAATGGCCGTGGATCCGGTGGAACGCCGCCAGTGCGGCCCAGCGGCGGCGCGCCTCGTCCTCGCTGACATGAGCACGCAGCCCCGCGGGCCGGAAGCCTTCGCGCTCGAATTGCGTCACCAGCGCCGCCAGCCTGGAGTTCACGTCCGGCGAGCGGATGAGATCGAGCCAGGGAACGCCGCGCCGCTCGGCCTCACTTTGCGAGAACGCGGCCCAGCCGCGCGTGACCGCTTCCTCCATCAAGGCGAGCACCGTCCATGGCAACGTGCTCCAGGGCGGAGCGAAGATCGCGCTCCATTCCGGCTCTTCCGGCGCGACTGCCAAATAGATTTCGACGGTAAAGGTCTCGCGCACGAAATTGACGTCGCCGACGCTGAACGATCGTGCCGCGTCCACGCCTACGACACGCACGCCCAACAGATGCCGACGCAAGGAGCCGGTCGCCGCGTCAACGTACGAATCGTAATGGACGCGATCTCCGCTCCAACGATAGGCAAAAGCGTAGCCATAGAGCAGGTCGGCGGTGCCGGTCTTGCTGCCGTCGTGGAAAGCCGAACCCAGCACCTTGTACGTCAGCTTGGTTCGCGCGCTCTTGCCGGGCCCAAGGACGCGCAAGGCGCCGTCTTGCGCATCGGGCAGGACGGCATCGGCGGGGATCGCAACGAATTCGCTTGCCACAGTCGCAGGAGGCCCGGCGACGCGACTCTCGACGATCGGCTCCGCCGTGATGGAAAGACCGACGAACGTGTAGACCACCATGATCGCCGTAAGCGGGATTTGCGTCGCCAACGCGATGCGGGCCGGCCGAAACACGGCAGCGGCGCGTAGATGCGCGAGATAAACCGCAAACACATGGCCCGCGACAATCGCGGCGAGCGCCGCGTACCAGGCAAAACGGGCACCAGCGAGCCCGATGTCCACGCGGTAGCCGGCGGTTCCCAAAATATTCCATCCCCGTCCGAACGGATCGGACAAGAGGGGGATGATGTATTGCCCCTGAATGAGGAGAAACACGAGATAGTGCGCGACGTGATAACCGATGGCGATCGGCACCAGCGTGAGGACGAAGCCGCGCGCCACCTCGGATGCGGAAAACCTGCCGGATGCCACCGCACTCATGAGCATGCATGTTGCGAAATAGGTGGCGAGAAACACGAGCCAGAATGCGACCAGGCCAGCCGTTCTGACGGCAAGGCTGTCGGCTTGCGGGAGCCATGTGCGCACGGCGCTTTCGAGCAGAGCCCATTCGCCGGTACCAATCAGCCCGTCGTAGAGCACAGTGGCAAGCAGCAGCAGCACGAACGCCACCATCGACGTCGACACCGGCGGGCTTACGATGAGGCCCGCGCCGAACGGCCGTAACACCAGATGGCGGTCATTCGACGCAATCGGCGCGAACAGGCCGAGCGTGCCAAAAACCAGCGAGAACACCTCGCCGTGCCTGAGCCAGCTGTCGCGACCGAACACAAACATCCCGGTCAAGGTGAGCCCCGAATAGGCAAGGATCATAGAAGCGATGTGAGCGGGAGAGGCCGAATGCGGGTAGACAAGCTCGACCCAGCAGAAGATCAGCAGCAGCAGACAGGCCGGCCAGACCCCGAGCCATTGCGGGTAGGGCAGACCGAGACCAAAGGCGCGCGTCCGGCCGCTTCGAAGCCAGAGCCAATGCGCCGCGTCGAATAGCGTGCGCCAAGGGTTCGCAGCCGACCAGAAATCGCCGACGAAAGCTGCCACGAGCGCAAATCCGACCCACCAGATGATCCACACGAGCGTCGGCGTGATGTTGCGGTAAGGATTCTGGTTGCCGAACAGGCCGGCCAGGATGGCCACGATGAACAGCAGCAACACAATAAGCTGCAGCGTCAGTAGCAGCGCCGGGCGACCGATGGTGCGGCCGAGCGGCCGTGTCCGCAGCTCCAGTTGGGACGCTCGATGCGGTGCGCCGCGCACGAACAGGCCGAACACGACGAACGACAGCGCCACCACCGCCGCCGCGCCGAACAGATAAAGCCCGAGCGGCAGCGGCAATTCATACCGCTGGCCAAAGCCATGCGCGCCGGCAACCGTGCTCGTTGCGCCGGCGATAAGGCAGGCCAGCAACAGCGCACGCCAGCGGGCGATGGCGCTAGCGCGGATGGACTTCGACGCGCGCAAGCGGGGCCTCGGAGTGGCCGGCGCGCCCATCGGAGGTGTGCTCCTCGACCGGGAACCGCCCGGTCACGCGCGCCGTGAAGCTCATAATAGCAACCGTGCCCGGCTCGACTCGCGTTTCGATGTCGTAGCCGTGCAGGTGCAGCGTGATCGGACGGTCGCTCATCCAGTGCAGCTTGACCGCGTCGCCTTGCTTGACCCGTATTGTCCGCATCTGCGGCGGCAGCCGGCGGTTCTCGATCTTCAGGTCAAAGAGCACTTCCTTTGGCTGCGCGACAGCGGTCACCCCGTAACCCCCCAGTGTGCCGCAGAGCAGGGCGACGGCTAGCAACCTCGTTCCCGGCGGTCGCAGCGCAGCGGCTATCCGGCGGCGTCGGGTCATTGGCGTGGCGACATCTCCACTTCGGAGATGCGGTTGAGGATCCAGCCCACGTCATAGGGCGAGGGCACGACGGCGGGGTCGGCGATCGCATACCAGGCGAGCCGGCCGAACGGATCCGTGAAACCGCCGACCGGATTCCAAGCTGCCGTGGGCGGCGTTCCGACTCCGAGCGTGAGCGAGCCGTTCCACGGAAAGTCCTTGAGCTTCACGGTGCGCAGAAACATCGGCGAACTGAAGCCCTCGAGTGCATCGAACGAGATGTTCTCGACCCCGCCGGAGAACTCAGCGTTGAACAGCGAGCGCTTCACAGTATAGCCCGCGACCATGGCACGGCAGTTCGACGCAAGCGCTTGCACCAGGTCTCGCTCGCGGTTGATGCGCTCGACATTGTCCTGGTACTCGCCGGCCTGCAGCTGGCCGACGCTGGTCTCAAGCTTTTGCCGGTGCGCAGGATCGCGAATGGAGCCGGCAAGCACGCGGTAGGCATGGAACCAGCCTGACCGAACCCAGCGCGGTCCGAGCCAGCCATTCAAGGTCGTGGTGATCTCAGCCACGAGCCGCGCAATATCGACTTGTTCGATCGCGGCGTCCCACAGCGGTCCGTCCGTCATCCAGTCCGCTCGGACCAAGCCGGCCGCGGAGCCGCCGGCTCGCACCTTGAGGTTCGCAGGGGGCGGCGTCCGGTCCTGCACAATGTGTTGCCGCGCCGCCTCGGCACGGTCGACGTGATGGAGATAGTCCCCATGCCAGGGTGTCACCGGATACGGATGCACCGTGAATCCGCCCTCGTGCGGCGTTGCCGCAATCTCGCGCACGATCGCGCCCGCGACCGCGCAGGCGGAAGCGTCGTCGCGGGCGAGCGGCGAGTCCGGATTGAGGCGGATCACAAGCAACGAGCCGAGGGATTCCGTCACCTGCACGTTGCCCGGCGATGGCCCACCAGGGGTTGGCGCCTCGCCGACAAAGGCATGCAACCGGCCGGCACGCAGGAGCTCGGCCGCCTGCGGCGCCGCCACCGTTCTGATCTCGATCTCGTGCGGGTAGTACGAGGGATAGACGGGCAGTTCGTGCCCGCTCCGCGCCCAAGAGGCAATCAGCAGGGCGGCAACAGTGAGAATGACGGCCCGACGCGCTTTCATCGCCAACTCCGGCGCAAGTCAGCCCAACGCATCACCCGCGCAGCGCCCGCACCACTTTCTCGTCCGCCAGCGCATCCCGCGGCGCGCCATGGAAGATGATCTCGCCACGATCAATGGCGTAGAGCCGATCGCCGATGCGGGTAGCCGAGGCCAGATGCGATTCCGCGAGCAGGATGGAGACACCGAGCGCTTTGATCTTCAGCACGGCGTCGGTGAAGCGATTGACCACCACAGGCGCCAGGCCCTCGAACGCCTCATCCAGCAGCAGCAGCGTCGGCGACAGCATCATGGCACGCGCTACCGCCACCATCTTGCGCTGGCCGCCGCTCAGATGCAGGCCCTGGCGGGCGAGCAGGTCTTTGACCTCGGGAAAGACGGCAAACGCCTGCTCTTCCGGATCCGGCCGCGGACCGCCGCGTTTGCGCGCAACCTCCTCGCCCAGCCAGCGGCTGATCATGAGATTCTGGGCGACCGACAATTCCGGGAACACGCCGCAATCCTCCGGCGAATAACCGATGCCGCGCTTGGCGCGCTCGTGCGGCGGCAGCCTCGTCAGGTCCTCGCCGGCAAAGTTGATCTGACCCGCCCGCAAAGGCAGGAACCCCATGATGCTCTCGATGGTCGTGGTCTTGCCGGCACCGTTGCGGCCGACCAGGCAGACCACCTCGTTGGCGCCGACGCTGAGTGAGACGCCGTGCAGGATGTGGGCGGGGCCGCGATAGGTGTCGATCGCCTTGACCTCGAGCACGGCTAGTCCTTTCGTGAAAAGGCGTCGGGTCCGGACGTGCCGAGCAGGACCATGGCGACCTGCTCGTTCCTCCTGATCTCATCGGGCGTTCCCTGCGCCAGGATCGCGCCCTGGGCCATCACCACGATGCGGTCGGAATACTTGAACACCACGTCCATATCGTGCTCGACGATCACCGTCGTGATTCCTTCCGCGCGCACGACGGAGGCGATGGTGTCCATGATCTGGCCCTTGTCGCGCGTGCTCACGCCACTCGTGGGTTCGTCGAGGAACAGAAGCTTCGGCTTGAGCGCGTAGGCGAGCGCCACGTCAAGCAACTTGCGCTCGCCCTGGGAGAGATCGCGGGCGTTTTCGTTGCGCTTGGACGAAAGTCCGAACTGGCCGAGAATGCCGTCAGCCTCGTCGCTGACTTTGTCGTCGAGGTGCGCGAGCGATCCCATGTTCGCGGTCTTGCCCTCGCGGGAAAAGATCGCCAGCGCCACGTTGTCGAAGGCGGAGAGATCATCGAACACGTTGACGAGCTGGAAGCTGCGGGCGATGCCGGCTTTCACGCGCTCGGTGACAGTGAGCTGGGTGATGTCATTGCCTTTGAAGACAATGCGGCCCGAATCCGGGCGCAGCAACGCACTGATGACATTGATAAGCGAAGTCTTGCCGGCGCCATTCGGCCCGACCAGCGAGACGAACTCGCGCTCCTCGATGCTGAGCGTGACGTCGTCGACGGCGCGCGTTTCGCCGAAGTAGCGCTTGAGCCCTATGGTCTGGAGGAGAGCCATGTCAGCGCCTCCTCAGCTTGCCGGCCCACCGGCCAAGAGTGCCGATGATGCCGGTCGGCAGCAGCAACACCATGGCCACAAGCACGCTGCCGAGAACGAGCTGCCAATATTGCGAGCTCGCGACCGCATAGACCTTCAGATAGTTGAACGCGATCGCGCCGACGATGGGTCCGGTGAAGGTGCGGAAACCGCCGAGTACGGTCATGAACACGATCTCGCCGGAGAACGGCCAGTAGAGGATGTCGGGCGTGGTGAGACCGTTGAGCGGCACCCACAGCGCGCCGGCGAGACCGGTGAACAGACCGGAGATCACAAACGCGATCCAGCGATAGCGCCGCACCCGGATGCCGACAAAGCTCGCGCGGGTCTCGTTGTCGCGGATCGCCTGCAGCGCCTTGCCGAACGGCGAATGCACGATCACCCACATGACCACGACCGCGATCATGAACAGGGCGAGCACGTAGTAGTAATAGGAATAGACGAATTTCTGATAGGAGCCGGGCCCCTTGAAATCGATCAGGCCGCCGAGCAGCGTGATCGCATTGCGCGGCACGCGGATGCCGTCGGTGCCGCCGGTGACCCAGAAGAACTTGAATGCCAGGCTCCACAGCACCTGGGACAGGGCAAGCGTCAGAATTCCGAAAAAGATGCGGGTGTGGCGCACGCAGACGTAGCCGAACAGCGTCGAGACCACGAGCGAGGCGAGGATGCCGCCGAGAATACACAATTCCATCGACTGCACGTGCAGATCGCGTACGACGAAGGCAACCGTATAGGCGCCGACGCCGAAGTAGGCGGAATGCCCGAACGACAGCAGCCCGGTGTAGCCGAGCAGCAGGTTGAAGCCGAGCGCGGCGATCGCAAAGGTGAGGCCGTAGATCAGCAGCTCGGTCTGGTAGAGGTCTACAAAGCTCGGCACCAGCGCGAGCGCGACGACGATCAGCACCGCGCCCGCGAGCACGACCGGAAGCGAGGGACCGGTGCGCACCGCCATGGTCACGCTCTTCCGAACAGGCCGGTTGGCCGCGTGAGCAGCACCGCGGCGGTGATCAGGTAGAGCACCGCGAGCTCGATCTCGGCGAAAAACTGGATACCCGCGGTTCGCACGAAACCGACAATCAGCGAGCCGACGAGCGCACCCTCCAGACTGCCGAGCCCGCCGATGACCACGACCACGAAGGCAAGGATCAGCGCGTCGACGCCCATGCCGAGGACGGCGGCCTGCGCCGGCACAACCACGGCGCCACCCAGTCCGGCCATGAAACAGCCTATGGCGAAGGCCTGGACGTAGACGCGTCCGACATTCAGCCCCAGCGCCGAGGCCATGCGGCGGTCCTGCGAGGTGGCGCGCAGGATGACGCCGAACCGGGTGCGGTAGATGAACCACGACAGTCCCACGGCGGCGAGAATGCCGACGAGGATGACCACCAGATTGTAAGTCGGATAGAGCAGGCCGGCGATGCGGATACTGCCCATGGTGTCCATGATCGAGCCGGCGCTGAGCGGCGTGCCGCCGAACACGAGCTTCATCACGTCCTCCAGGATCATCAGCAGCCCGAAGGTGATGAGCAGGACGTATTCTTCCGGCCGGCGATAGAGCGGGCGCAGCAGCGTCGGTTCGATGGCTGCGCCAACTGCCGCGACTGCGAAGGCACCGATCGGCAGCAGCAAGAGCTGTCCGGCCAGCGCCCAATAGCCGGCGGCGGCGGCGCCAAATACGGCACCAACGGCCCAGGCCGAGACATAGGCGCCGAGCGCGTAAAGCGAGCCATGCGCGAGGTTGACGATGCGCATGACGCCGTAGATGAGGCTCAGCCCCGAGGCGATGAGGAACAGGACGGCCGCGTAGAAAATGGAATTCAGAATCTGGATGACGAGAATGCCCATTTTCCCCCCAGCACCAATTTCTGTTGTTGATGTTTTTCGTGCCGCCGCC
Organism: uncultured Alphaproteobacteria bacterium; assembly: GCA_965652015.1. Lineage (GTDB taxonomy): Bacteria > Pseudomonadota > Alphaproteobacteria > Rhizobiales > Xanthobacteraceae > VAZQ01. The sequence continues at coordinate 1,291 of CBFGVM010000159.1, read as the reverse complement.
GATCAGACGATTGATCAATCGGCAAGTCAACGGCTTGCCGGCTGCGCTGTCGGTGGGCGAGCGCCTGACGCATGCTAGCCGGGGCGGCCTCCCGCGCCCACGCGGACGCGCATGAGCCTGACCGGCGTCTGCAGCGTGTTGCCATCGAGGAAAATGCCGAGGAGAAGGCTGTAGTCGCCCGGCGCCAGGCGTTCCGGCAGCTTGATGGCGAACTGCCCATCCTCCTTCCACCGCATCTTGTCGAGGTTGAGGACGCCGCCTTTCGAATCGATCAGCAGATAGCGTGAAGCGACCAGGAGCTCATGAACGTCACGCGTAGTGGTACGCGTGAGCGGCTCCCTGACGAGCCGGGTGCCGCGCCCGGCTTTCAAGTTCATCTCGGCACTGACCCGGACAGTAATTTCGTCGCCCTGTTGCGTCGCGGCTTCGATCACCGCACGCGGTGGATCAACGAAGCGGTCGAAGGTGCCGAATCCGAGCGGGTAGCTGAACTCGCGCACGGCCTCGAGCACGACTGAATCGAGTCCCGAGGTCTTGAGTCGATACGGGCCGTTGGTGACGAGGAAGTTGCCGTGCTGCTTGGCGAACGTGCGCAGCGAACGCCAGCGCGCCTGCGCCTCGTCCGCGCTGACAAGGTCCTTGAGCGCTTCGGGACGGCGGTGTTCGCGCTCGAACTGCACGACCAACTCCAGAAGCTTGTCGATGAGCGCGCGGTCGCGGACCAGATCGAGCCAAGGGACCTGCCGCCGCGCGGCTTCGGCCTGCGAGAAAGCTGCATAGCCGCGGGCCGGAGATAGACCTCCACCACCGGCGTGGAGAGAACGATATCCATGCCCTCGGCGATCGCATGGGTGGTCTTGTCGATGCGGAGCGGCCGCAGGCCGGCCAGCCGCTCCTGGAGCGCCGCCGACAGCGGCGCGAGATTGGGCTCGGCAACACGTCCAGCAGCATCTGCGGCGCCCCAGCGCAAGGCGAACGCGTACGGATAGACGAGATCTGCCATCGTCATCTCGGTCCCGTCCGCAAACGGTGAGGCGAGCATCTCGTAGACCACCTTGGTAGAGGCGAACGCATTCTCACCGGCCGGCTGCAACGCGCCCGTCCCCGGCTGCGGCCGGACCGCCTCGGCCGGCACCCGGATGCCGCCGGACCGGCCTGACACTCGGGTCACGTTCGACTGCACACGGTTGGGCATCCAGCTGGCGTTGTCCGGGAACGCGATCATGGCGGGATCGCCGACGGCCGCCCAGATCAGCCGCCCCATGGCATCGCTGAACCCGCCGACCGGATT
>CBFGVM010000158.1:0-9055 GCA_965652015.1 uncultured Alphaproteobacteria bacterium | reverse complement strand
CCGGCGTAGTTCATCTCGTAGAGCTCGTGGCGGCCGCCGAACTCGGTGCCGATCGCGTCCCACAACAGCTTCATCACCTTGATGCGGTCCTTGTAATCGATGCCGTACGAGCCGCGGACGTATTTCGCGAGGTATTTGTCGATCTCGGGATTTTTGAAGTCCCTCGCCGAGGATGGAAGATAGATGAGCGCCGAGGCGATGATCTTCTCCACGATCTCCTTGACCCGGCCGTAGGCCTCGCCCGCGAAGACGCGGTAGCTCGAGCCGGACTGCAGGTTGGGCAGCACCGCGCCGTCGACCCACGGCGTGGGCTCCGCCGCCATGGCGTCGGTCAGCGCCCAGAACAGATTACGCCAGGCGATCACCTCGCCCAGCATTGCCTGATTGCCGCGGAACCCGTCGGCGCCGGTCGTGCGCAACGCCTTGGCGATGATGCCGACCAAAAAATCGAGCTTGACCGCAAGCCGCGTGCAGCCCTGGAACTGGTAGCCGGCAAGGAAGCCCGACTGGGGGAAAAAGGTTTTGAGCTTCTCCAGATCGCGGTGCAGGAGCACGTCCTCCCACGGGATGAACGCGTTGTCGAAAATGAAAATGGCGTCGTTCTCGTCGAAACGCGAGGACAAGGGATAGTCGAAAGGCGTGCCCATCACGCTCGCCATCATCTCGTAGGAGGCGCGACAGATAAGCTTCACGCCGGGCGCGTTCATCGGCGCGATGAACATCACCACGAGATCGGTGTCGTGGGTGGGCACGGCCGCATTCTGCCCGAGAAAGTTGTAGTGGGTGAGCGCGGAGGAGGTCGCCACTACTTTGGCGCCGGATACATAGATGCCGGCGTCCGTCTCCTTCTGAATGGTGATGAACACGTCTTTCACGTGGTCCGGCGCCTTGGCGCGATCGACCGGCGGATTGACGATGGCGTGGTTCATGAACAGCACGTGTTCCTGCGCGCGCCGATACCACGCCCGAGCGTTGGCCGAGAATCGTCCGTAGAAACGATGATTGGCCCCGAGCGTATTCATCAGCGAGGCCTTGTAGTCGGGCGAGCGGCCCATCCAGCCGTAGGACATGCGCGCCCATTGGGCGATGGCATCGCGCTGCGCGATGAGTTCCTCGCGCGAGCGTGCAGCACGGAAGAATTTATGCGTGTATCCGCCCGAGCCGGTGTCGGTCGGCCAGGTGAGAACGTCTTTGGTCTTGGGATCGTGCAGCGCGTCGTAGAGCCGCGCGATCGACCGCGCGGCATTGCGGAACGCGGGATGCGTGGTCACGTCCTCGACGCGTTCGCCGTAGACGTAGACATCGCGGCCGTCCCGCAGGCTGGCGAGATATTCCGCGCCCGTGAACGGCCGTCCTTTGGCGGCAATGATCTCCTCGGATTTCATCCGGCTAGCTTCCCTTGCGTCTCAGAGAACGCGTCCGCCGCTGGCGACGCACTGATCGACGGCGCCGATGGCAAATTTGTTCGGCAACACGCGCCGCCCCGGCCGATTGTACTGCAGGCCGGGTCGCCCGTAAGCCCGGAACACCGCACGGCGGCACTTTGCGTACAATTCATCCCGCGATTGCGCCGCAGCCTGCCCCACGAACGAGCCGCCAAGGGGTGCCGGCGACGAATGGAACAAAAATAGCGTAACGCCGAGCGCAGGCAGCGCCAGTACTCGCAGCACGGATCATTCCCCATAACAACATCAGGGAGTCACGACCATACCACGCCGGAACTTGGCGGGTCAGTCGTTTCTCGCGCACGCACTCGGTGCGATTCGGGCGCACCGGTCAGAAGGTCTGGCGGTCGGGGCCGCGCAACGAAAATCCGGGACTCTGCGAGGCACGAGGATAATGTTCCGCGCCTGGTTCCGGTTCATGCTTCGTATTGAGCCGCTCGCGGGCTTCAGCAAGGGGACAGTCCCGGCTATCTCCCTCCGTTCGTCCCGGCCGAGCGCACAGCGCGAAGGCGGGGGGTCGACAGGGGGGAAGAGCGCGAGGGGCCGCTTCCTTCTTCCCACAAGGCAGATTCGCGACGCGATGCCGCCGTTGCTGGTCGTGCGAGCCCCTGGTAGAGCTTCATCGGTTGCCGGATCGTGAGGGACGCCTCGACCGAGGCGCGCGGGCATGGAAGTCTTCGTCCAGCAGCTCATCAACGGCATCACGCTCGGCTCCATCTACGGCCTCATCGCCATCGGCTACACGATGGTGTTCGGCATCATCGGCATGGTCAACTTCGCCCACGGCGACGTGTTCATGGTGTCCGCCTTCATCGCCCTCATTGCGCTGCTGATTTTGACGACCTGGCTCGGCATCAGCTCGTTCGTACTCGCGCTATTCATCGTACTCATCGTCGCCATGCTGTTTACCTCCCTCGTCAACTGGGCCATCGAGCGCGTCGCGTATCGCCCGCTGCGCGGCTCGTTTCGCCTCGCGCCGCTGATCTCGGCGATCGGCATGTCGATCTTCCTGTCGAATTTCGTCCAGGTCGCTCAGGGTCCGCGCGTCAAATCGATTCCGCCGTTCTTCAACGAGGTGATCGTGCTGACGTCGGCCAGCAGCGGCTATGAAGTCGCGGTCTCCTACAAGCAGCTCGTGGTCTGGGGGGTGACGGCGGCGCTGCTCGTCGTGTTCTGGTTTGTGGTGAGCAAGACCGCGCTCGGGCGCGCGCAACGCGCCTGCGAGCAGGATCAGAAGATGGCGGCGCTGCTCGGCATCGACGTCGACCGCACCATCTCGATCACCTTCGTGATCGCGGCGGCGCTCGCCGCGGTCGCCGGCACCATGTATCTGATGTACTACGGCGTGGTGAGCTTCGCCGACGGCTTCGTGCCGGGCGTGAAAGCCTTCACCGCGGCGGTGCTGGGAGGCATCGGCTCGCTCCCGGGCGCGGTCATCGGCGGTTTGCTGATCGGCCTCATCGAGACCATGTGGTCCGCCTATTTCTCCATCGACTACAAGGATGTGGCCGCCTTCTCCATCCTCGCCATCACCATGATCTTCCTGCCGCAGGGCATCCTCGGCCGACCGGACGTGGAGAAAGTGTGAGATGACGCACGAGGCGTCAGCGCCCGCCTCCCGTGTCGACGTCGTTCACGCGCTGCGTGAAACCGCGATCACCGCACTGATCGCATTCGGCTTGTTGCTGCCGCTGATCGGCTTCAACACCGTCCAAAACATTCACAACGAGCTCGTGCTCGAGACGCGTTGGCCGCTGCTGGCGGCCGTGGTGGCAATCATCGCTGGCGGACGCTTTCTGCATGCGATCCTCCTTGCTCCCTGGCTCGCCCGTCATGCCCTGCGCAGACGCCACCGGGAGGCGGAGCACCCGGCCGCACGCGGGCGCTTCATGCGCTTGCTCGTTCCGTTCACGCTCGGCTTCGCCGTGCTCTACCCGGTCATCGTGCTGTCGATGGTAGGCACTCAAGGCGCGGTGAAATGGCTCGATAATTTCGGGGTGCAAATTCTGATCTACGTGATGCTCGGCTGGGGGCTCAACATCGTGGTCGGGCTCGCCGGCCTGCTCGATCTCGGCTATGTCGCGTTCTACGCCGTCGGGGCGTATTCCTATGCCCTGCTCGCCAGTACCTTCGGTCTGTCGTTCTGGATCCTGCTTCCGGTCGCGGGCTGCCTGGCCGCATTCTGGGGCATTCTGCTCGGCTTTCCGGTGCTGCGGTTGCGTGGCGACTATCTCGCGATCGTGACGCTTGCCTTCGGCGAAATCATCCGGCTCATCCTGATCAACTGGGTGCCGGTGACCAACGGCTATGCCGGGATCAGCAGCATCCCGCGGCCGACCTTTTTCGGCATTCCCTTCAATGCCTCGGACGAGGGCTTTGCCGCCCGTTTCGGGCTCGAGTTCAGCCCGGTCTACCGCACCATCTTTCTTTATTACCTGATCCTGGCGCTCGCGTTGCTCACCGCCGCCATGACGGTGCGCCTGCGGCGGCTGCCGATCGGGCGGGCGTGGGAGGCCTTGCGCGAGGACGAGATCGCCTGTCGTTCGCTCGGCATCAACACCACCAACACCAAGCTCACCGCCTTTGCCATGGGCGCGATGTTCGCCGGCTTTGCCGGATCGTTCTTCGCGGCGCGGCAGGGATTCATTTCGCCGGAAAGCTTCACGTTCATGGAATCGGCGGTGATTGTCGCCATCGTCGTGCTCGGCGGCATGGGCAGCCTGCTCGGCGTGGCGATCGCCGCCGTCATCATGATCGGCGGCACCGAGATCATGCGCGAGCTCGACTTCCTCAAGCTCGTGTTCGGCAGCGATTTCGATCCGACCCAATATCGCATGCTGCTGTTCGGCTTCGCGATGGTGCTGATCATGGTGTGGAGGCCGCGCGGGCTGATCGCGACGCGCGAGCCCTCGACGTTCCTCAACGCGCCTCGCTTTTCGTTCTTCGGCGAGCGGAAAACGCAGGGCGCACAGCCCTCGCTCGCGCCGGAGCGCCACGGATGAGCGTCGCAAGCCACGCCGCGGCCGTGACCGGCGCGAGGGCGAATGCGACGGGATCCTCGAGCCCTGCGCCTATCCTGCAGGTCGAGCACCTCAGCATGCGCTTCGGCGGCCTGGTGGCGATCAACGATCTCTCCTTCGCCGCGCAAAGAGGCGACATCACCGCCCTGATCGGACCCAACGGCGCCGGCAAGACCACCGTGTTCAACTGCATCACCGGCTTTTACAAACCGAGCGGGGGACGCATCGCGTTGCAGTTCGGCGATCCCGGCGTGTGGGACGAGCTCAATACGCTGACCGAGCGGGGCACGCGCAGCGCCAGCCGCGGCGACGGCGTTCTGTTCCTGCTCGAGCGCATGCCCGACTACCTGGTCACGCAGCGCGCCCGGGTCGCCCGCACGTTCCAGAACATCCGCTTGTTCCAAGGCATGACCGTTTTGGAAAATCTGCTCGTCGCCCAGCACAATCCGCTGATGTGGGCATCCGGATATACGGTGCTCGGCGCGCTCGGCCTGCGCGCTTATGCGCGGGCGGAGCGCGCCGCAATCGACAAGGCGCGCTACTGGCTGGATAGGATCGCGCTCATCGAGCGTGCCGACGACCTCGCCGGCGAATTGCCCTATGGGGCGCAGCGGCGGCTCGAGATTGCCCGCGCGATGTGCACGGACCCGGTGCTGCTTTGCCTCGACGAACCGGCCGCCGGGCTTAATCCGAGCGAGAGCGCCGAGCTCGGCCGCTATCTGCACGCCATCCGTCACGAACATGCCACCTCGATCCTTCTGATCGAGCACGACATGACGGTGGTGATGGAGATATCCGACCACATCATCGTGCTCGACCACGGGCAAAAGATCGCGGACGGCACGCCGGACGATATTCGCAACGACCCTAAGGTCATCGCCGCCTATCTCGGCGTCGAGGAGGAGGAGGTTGCGGAGGGCGAGGTGCAGTGATGGGCATCGCGCAGGCGAGATGAAAACGCTCCCCGGATATGCGCTGCTGGCGCTGCTGGCGGTGGTCGCCGCAGGCGTAGGCGCGAATGCCGAGCCATATCCCACACGCCCGGTCACCTTCGTCGTGCCGTTTGCGCCCGGCGGCGGCACGGAATTCCTGGCGCGGATGTTGGGACAGCGCCTGGAGCAGCGGCTCGGCAAGCCGTTCGTGATCGAGAACCGGGCGGGCGGTGGTGGAGTTATCGGGGCGCTTTCCGTCGCTCGCGCGGCACCCGACGGCTACACCATCCTCATGGCGCCTTCTCCGGTCATGGCGATCAACGTCGCCTTGCACAAGAAGCTTCCCTACGATCCGGCCGCCGACTTCGTGCCGCTCGCACTTGTTGTCGCCACTCCCTACGTGCTCGTCGTCACGCCGTCGCTACCGGCGCAATCGGTGGCGGATCTCGTCACGCTCGCCAAGGCCAAACCCGGCCAGCTTGCCTTCGCTTCCGCCGGGCTGGGCACGCCGCATCATCTCTTTGCCCAGCTGTTCAAGGGCTCAACCGGCATCGAGCTGACGCATGTGCCCTACCGAGGTTCCGTGCCGGCGCTGACCGATGTGGCAGCCGGACACGTTTCGCTCATGTTTTGCGATATCCCGCCGGCGCTTGGCCTGATCAGGGAGGGCAAAGTGCGTGCGCTCGGCGTCTCCACGAAGGAACGGGTGGCCGCGCTGCCGCAGCTTTCGCCCATCGCCGAGCAGGGCGTGATCGGCTTTGACGCGGCGTCGTGGCAGATGGTGGTGGCGCCGGCAGCCACGCCCAAGGACATCGTCGAGCGCCTGCATACCGAGATCAAGGACTACATGCGGCAGGCGGAAATCAGGGAACATGTTTCCAAGATGGGCGTACTCCCCATTGACACCCCCTCGGTCGCGAGCCTGCAGGTCTTCGTGCAGACCGAAATCGTTCGTTGGGGCAAAGTCGTCGAACAAGCGGGGATCGCAGGCTCCCAATGACGCGCTTGATGGACCGTTGGTTCCGAGCGAGCTTTTGCGCGCGCGGTGGCCAGTTTGCACGAGGGCGGAAATGACCTCGCAGCTGCTCAGCGTGCGCGGGGTCAAGTCCTATTACGGCCATATCGCCGCGCTCAGGGGCGTCGACGTCGACGTCGGCGAGGGCGAGATCGTGGCGCTCATCGGCGCGAACGGCGCCGGCAAATCGACGCTGATGATGACGATTTTCGGCAACCCCCGCGCCCGCGAGGGCCATATCATCTTTGCCGGCCGCGACATCACGCAGCTGCCGACGCACGAGATCGCGCGGCTGAAGATCGCGCAGGCGCCGGAAGGCCGCCGCATCTTCCTGCGCATGAGCGTGCTGGAGAATCTGCAGATGGGCGCTGCGGTCGCCGACTCCGCGCATTTTCAGGCCGACGTGGAACGCGTCTTTGCGTTGTTTCCGCGCTTGAAGGAGCGCATCGACCAGCGCGGCGGCACGCTCTCGGGCGGCGAGCAGCAGATGCTGGCGATCGGCCGTGCGTTGATGGGGCGTCCGCGCCTTCTCCTCCTCGACGAACCTTCGCTGGGCTTGGCGCCGCTCGTCGCGCGCCAGATCTTCGATGCGATCAAGAAACTGAACAGCGAGGAAAGGCTCACGGTATTTCTAGTGGAGCAGAACGCCTTCCACGCCTTAAAGCTCGCGCATCGCGGCTATGTCATGGTCAACGGGCGGATCGCGCTCAGCGGCACCGGCCGCGAACTTCTGGCGCGCCCGGAAGTGAAGGCGGCCTATATCGAGGGCGGCAGGCACTAGCGATGCACATCTCAATCCCCGAACTTGTCTCCGACGAGCACTCGCTCGGCATCTTTTTCCTGGTCAGCGTCCTCATGGGCGGCGGTGCCGCCTGGCTTGCCGGCCGGGCGATCGCGGCGACGTGGCGGCCGTGGTGGCACCTGGCGCTCTACATGCTGCCGCTGAGCCTTGCGGTGCGTTTCCTCCACTTCGCGCTGTTCGAGGGCAAGTTCTTGTCGCTGCACTATTATCTCGTCGATTTCGCGGTCTGCCTCGCGTTCGGCCTGCTCGGCTTTCACCTCACGCGCGTCGCCCAGATGGTCACCCGCTACAACTGGATCAACGAGCGCGCCGGGCTGTTTCGCTGGCGCCGCCGCGACGATACGGCAGCCGCGGATACGCCAAAATCCGAGTGACATTTCCTTTGTTTGCGGGTTGAATCTCGCCATGAACGCGCGCGGGAGGAAGACGCGCCCAACTGTCATTCAGAGGTGAACACGATGAAACAATGGCTCACGCTCGGCTTTGCCTTCGGCCTTGGCCTGGCTTTCGCGGACGGCGCTTCGGCACAAGTCAAGCTGGGGGTTGCCGGACCGATCACCGGCGGCAGCGCCGCCTTCGGCGCGCAGCTCAAGAACGGCGTCGAGCAGGCGGTCGACGACATCAACGCCGCCGGCGGCATTCTCGGACAAAAAATCCAGGTCTTCGTCGGCGACGATCGCGCCGATCCGAAGGAAGGCGTCTCGGTTGCCAACAAGTTCGTCGGCGACGGCGTCAAATTCGTCGTCGGCCACTTCAACTCCGGCGTCACGATACCGGCGTCCGAGGTCTACCAGGAGAACGGCATTCTCGAAATCACGCCCGCCGCCACCAACCCGCGGGTCACCGAACGCAACATGTGGAACATCTTCCGCACCTGCGGGCGCGACGATCAGCAGGGTGCGGTCGCGGGCGATTACATCCTCAAGAATTTCAAAGGCAAGAAGATCGCCGTCGTGCACGACAAGACGACCTATGGTCAGGGTCTCGCCGACGTGACCAAGGCGACCATCAACAAGGGCGGATTGAAGGAAGTGCTCTACGAGGGCGTCAACAAGGACGACAAGGACTTCTCCGCGCTTGTGTCCAAGATCAAGGCATCCAATGCCGACCTCATCTATTGGGGCGGGCTGCACGACACCGGCGGCTTGATCTTGCGGCAGCTGCGCGCACAGGGCGTCAGGGCGCCGCTGATGGGCGGCGACGGCATCACCGATGACGAGTTCGCGGCCATTGCAGGCCCCGGCGCCGAGGGCACGCTGATGACCTATGGGCCCGATCCGCGCAAGCGGCCCGAGGCCAAGGACGTAGTGGCGAAATTCCGCGCCAAGAATTTCGAGCCGCAGGCCTATACGCTCTACAGCTACGCCGCCGTGCAGATCATCAAGCAGGCTGCCGAGGCGGCGAAATCGCTCGATCCGAAAAAGGTGGCTGCACAGATCAAATCCGGCATGAAGTTCAAGACCGTGATCGGCGAACTGTCCTACGACAAGAAGGGGGACGTGACCCGCCTCGATTACACGGTCTATGTCTGGAAGAAGGACCCCAGCGGCAAGATCACCTACACCGAGATCGAGTGACCGCTGCGGCCCGCGCGATGCGTGAAGCCCGCCTCGCACCGAGGCGGGCTTTTTCTTTAGCCCGCAGACGTTGCCACTAACGCACGTTCATTTCTCTCTGACGAATGTCAGTGCCGCGAACTCGGTGCATTCCCTCCCCCGCTTGCGGGGGAGGGCTAGGGAGGGGGCCTTCATCAAGAGCCGACGGGACATACATTCACGTGTACACGCTCACCCCCTCCCCAACCCTCCCCCGCAAGCGGGGGAGGGAGCAGACTGAGTTCG
>CBFGVM010000157.1:0-9106 GCA_965652015.1 uncultured Alphaproteobacteria bacterium | reverse complement strand
GCCTCTTTCAGGAGCCGATTTGGGAAGATTGATGGTCAGCTTCGCCGCAAGTTCTTCGGAGTGACATATCAGACAATGCTCCAACCATGATCCCTTTGTCGTGGAGATCCCGTGTCTCGAATCCCTCGAGATCTTGGAGTAGAGATACTCGTCCGTCCGCGGAAGCGTACCCGCTTGATACGCTGCGGCATACGGATCCGCACTTCCTGATGTGCAAGCTCTTTTCCAGTGGTCGAAGTAAGGTCTCCCCTCCACCTGAACCTCGATCCAGACGTCGAACAATCGGTGCTTGAATGTGGAAGTCGATCTTGGTGGCCACAACAGCGTGATGCCGCCCTCCGGCAACTGAAGCTCGACTCGGTCCGCCCTCACTACCTCCGCGCCGCACGGATGCGCGGCCAAGATGCCAACCGAGAGGGCAAGCGTGAAAACTTTTCCCGCACCGCTCATGGGCAATGAGCGTACTCACTCCGGCAACGGCTGCCAACCGGATGTCGCTTCTAGCGAGCTAAGCTGGTGATGCGGTCAAAGCCGCAACGCGGCCTCAGGCGCCGTGAATTTGAGCTTCAGCGCTTCGGCGACGGCGCGATGGGTGACCATTCCTTCGAAGACGTTGAGCCCGCGGCGCAAGTGCTCGTCTTCACCGAGCGCCCGGCGATAGCCTTTGTCGGCGAGCGCCAGCACGAAGGGCAGCGTCACGTTGTTCAGCGCGAAAGTCGACGTGCGGGCGACCGCGCCCGGCATATTGGTGACGCAATAATGCACGACGTCGTAGAGGACGTAAGTCGGCGCCGAGTGCGTCGTCGGCCGCGAGGTCTCGGAGCATCCGCCCTGGTCGATGGCGATGTCCACGATGACCGAGCCCGGCTTCATCGCCTTGACCGTATCGGCGCTGATCAATTTTGGCGCCGCGGCGCCCGGGATCAGAACCGAGGCGATCACCAGATCTGCGCGGCGGCATAGCGTCTCGATCGCATCGCTGGTGGAAAACACGGTACGCACTCTCGCGCCAAGCTGGGTCGATACGCGACGCAACACCTCCGGATTGCGGTCGATGACCGTCACCGTCGCGCCCATTCCGGCGCTGATGAGGGCCGCGTGGCTGCCGGCGACGCCGCCGCCCAGGATTGCGACGTCCGCAGGCGGGACGCCGGGAACGCCGCCGAGCAGCACGCCGCGGCCGCCGTTTTCCTTCTCTAGGCAACGCGCGCCGACATGCGGCGCCATGCGCCCGGCGACCTCCGACATCGGCGTGAGCAGCGGCAGCGTACCGTGGGCAGACGTTACCGTCTCGTAAGCGATGGCGATGACGCCAGAGGCCATGAGGTCGGCCGTCTGCTGCGGATCGGCCGCCAGGTGCAGATAGGTGAAAAGCACCTGCCCGGCTCTGAGCTTCTTGCGCTCAGGCGCCAGCGGCTCCTTGACCTTCACGATGAGCTCGCTACGCGCATAGACCTCATCCGCGCCGGGCACCACTTCGGCTCCCACGGAACGGTAATCGGCGTCGGTGAGACCGGCGCCCAATCCGGCGCTCTTTTCCACGAGCACGTGATGACCATTCCTGGTCAGTTCATGCACCGTTGAGGGCACAAGGCCGACCCGGTATTCGCTGTCCTTGATTTCCTTCGGCACTCCAACGAGCATTTTTCAATTCCGAATGTCATCTGTCGTTACGCTCGGGACCAAGCGTCCGGCAGATTCTACGTATCGAGAGGGCTTGATGCCACTGCGGCCAGCTCGCCGCGGTCGCCATGGCGCTCCTTGATTTCCCCCATGGGGTCGCGTTCCCTAACGTCGGTCAACGAGGAGCGCGACGTGAGCGAAGACCCCTACGCTGTTCTGGGCGTGAAGCGGGAGGCGACGCAGGACGAGATCCGCAAAGCCTACCGTCAGCTGGCGAAGAAGCTGCATCCGGATCTCAATCCCGGCGATAAGCAAGCGGAGGAGAGGTTCAAGCAGATCTCCGCAGCCTATGACCTCCTGGGCGATGCCGAGAAGCGCGCGCGCTTCGACCGCGGCGAGATCGACGCCTCCGGACAAGAGCGGCCGCGGGAACGCTATTACCGCGATTTCCATGGCGCGGACGCCGAACCGCACCCCTATAGCACTCACGGCGGCTTCGCCGATTTCGCGGAGACCGAGGACATCCTCAAGGAAATGTTCGGGCGCGGCGGCGAGGCTCGAATTCGGCTGCGCGGCCAGGACGTCCTTTACCGTCTTCCGGTCGAATTCCTGGAGGCGCTCAACGGCGCAACCAAGCGCATCACTCTGCCCGATGGCGGCACGCTCGACGTGGTCATTCCGGCTGGTACCAAGGACAAGCAGGTTCTGCGGCTGCGCGGCAAGGGCGGCCCGGGACTCGGCGGCGGGCCGCCCGGCGATGCGCTGGTGGAGATCGAGGTCGAGCCGCACAAGTTCTTCACCCGCAAGGGCGACGACATCCACCTCGAACTGCCGATCAGCCTGCCCGAAGCAGTGCTCGGAGCAAAGCTCGATGTGCCCACGCCGGCCGGACCGGTGCGCATGACGGTGCCCAAAGGCGCGAACACCGGCACGGTGCTACGGCTGAGAGGCAAGGGCGCGCCGCGCAGCGACAAAACGCATGGCGACCAATACGTGACGCTCAAGCTCGTGCTGCCGCAGCAGCTCGATCCGGAGATCGAGGAATTCGCGCGACGCTGGCAAGCGGGGCAAGCTCAAAACCCCCGCGGGCACTTGGAGGTTTGAAATGATCTCGGTCCAGGAATTTCTGATCCGAACCCGCCTCGAGCACCACTCGCTGGAGGCCTGGATGCAAGCCGGCTGGCTCGTTCCGCCGCAGACGGAACCGGAGCTGATGTTCTCCGACGTCGATCTCGCGCGCGCACAGCTCATTCGTGACCTGCGGGAGGACTTCGGCGTCAATGATGAGGGCATCTCGGTCGTCCTGCATCTCATCGATCAGATGCATGGCTTGCGGCGCAGCATGCAGGGTCTGCTCGATGAAATGCGCGCCCACGCAAGGCGGACCGATCAAGGATGAGGTTTGTCGGTGCTGACTCGGCGAAACCTCGAACGCACGTACTGACATGGCGCAGGAGATGGGGCAGCAGGATCTACCTTTTGCCTCACCCTCGCACGTCGTCCGAAATCACAGCGCCTTGACGATCTCTTCCGTCATCTTCTTGGCGTCGCCGAACAGCATCATGGTGTTGTCGCGATAGAACAGCGTGTTATCGATGCCGGCGTAACCGGAGGACAGCGAGCGCTTGGAAAACATCACCGTGCCGGCCTTCCACACTTCCAGAACCGGCATACCGTAAATCGGCGAGGCCGGATCCTCCTTCGCCGCCGGATTGGTCACGTCGTTCGCTCCGATCACGAAGGCGACGTCGGCCTGGGCGAATTCCGAATTGATGTCCTCGAGCTCGAACACCTCGTCGTAGGGAACATTCGCTTCCGCGAGCAGCACATTCATGTGGCCGGGCATGCGGCCGGCGACCGGATGGATGGCGTATTTGATCTCGACGCCTTCCGTCTTGAGGCGGTCCGCCATCTCCCGCAACGCATGCTGGGCCTGCGCCACCGCCATGCCGTAGCCCGGCACGATGATCACCTTGCCGGCATTCTTGAGCACGAAGGCGGCATCTTCGGCGGAGCCCTGCTTGACCGGCCGCTGCTCCTTGCCCGCTGCCGGTCCCGCGACCTCGCCGCCGAAGCCGCCCAGGATGACGGAGATGAAGCTGCGGTTCATGCCCTTGCACATGATGTAGGAGAGGATCGCGCCCGAGGAGCCAACGAGGGCACCCGTTATGATGAGCGCCGAATTGCCCAGCGTGAATCCGATTCCGGCCGCCGCCCAGCCCGAATAGGAGTTGAGCATCGAGATCACCACCGGCATGTCGGCGCCGCCAATCGGGATGATGATGAGCACGCCGAAGGCAAAGGCGGCGAATGCCAGCAGCCAAAACGCGACGTCACTTTCAGTGCGCGCGAAGACCACGATGAGCGCCACAATGGCAGCCGCGAGCGCGATGTTGATGACGTGCCGTGCGGGAAGGAGGATGGGCGCGCCGCTCATGCGGCCGGATAGTTTCAGGAACGCAATCACCGAGCCGGTGAAGGTCACAGCGCCGATGGCAACGCCGATCGACATCTCGATCAGGCTCGATGTGTGAATCGTGCCGACCGTACCGATATCGAACGCAGCCGGGGCATAAAGCGCGCCTGCCGCCACCAGCACCGCCGCCATGCCGACCAAGGAATGGAACGCCGCGACCAGCTCCGGCATGGCGGTCATCGGTACGCGGCGCGCGATCACCGCACCGGTGCTGCCGCCGATCGCCAATCCGAGGACCACGAGTCCCCAAGCACCAAGGCCGGCGGGAGGATGCGAGGCGAGCGTCGTGACGATCGCAATCGCCATTCCGACCATGCCGAACAGGTTGCCCTGCCGGCTGGTCTCGGGGCTTGAAAGCCCGCGCAGCGCGAGGATGAAGAGAACGCCGGCAGCGAGATAAAGCAGCGCGACCAGATCAGCGGACATCGGCTAACCCCGTCACTTCTTTTTCTTCTGGTACATGCCGAGCATGCGCTGCGTGACCAGGAAGCCGCCGAAAATGTTGACCGAGGCGAAGGTGAGCGCGACGAAGCCGAGAACGCGCGCCCAGATCGGGCCCGAGTCGTTGGCCACCAGCGCAACCCCGACGGCGAGCAGCGCGCCGACCACGATCACGGACGAGATCGCGTTGGTCACCGACATCAGCGGCGTGTGCAACGCCGGCGTCACCGACCACACCACGTAATAGCCCACGAAGATCGCGAGCACGAAGATCGAGAAGCGAAACGTGAATGGATCGACCGCCCCACCGGTTGCGGCATGCATGGCGCCGCCAGACGCAACGGCGATGATGTCGAGCTGAGCAAGCGTGAGGTCGCGCGCCACGCCTTGGGCCGCCTCGATCGCAGCGAAGCTGCCGGCCGGAACGATCAGCATTGCAATCTCCTTAACGCGCGAGTTGCGCGGCTCATGCGTTACTCACTGAAGTGATGCGCGGCGGAAAGCGCATCGAGCGCGCGAGTAACCCGTTTATGACGCGCGCCCATGCCTGCGGCCGCGCCGTCACGCTGCACTCTTGGGCGCAAAGCTTGGATGAATCACGGCGCCATCACGGGTGAGCGCTGTCGCCTTCACGATCTCGTCGTCCCAATTGACCGCAAGCGCCTTCGCGTTCTTGTCCACCAGGATTTCCAGGAAGGCCAAAAGATTCCTGGCATAAAGGCTCGAAGCGGACGCGGCGATGCGGCCCGGCACGTTGCCGTGGCCGACGATCTTGACGCCGCCCGATTCCACGACTTCACCAGCCTGCGCGAGTTCGCAATTGCCGCCGCGCTCGACCGCGAGATCGACGATTACCGAGCCCGGGCGCATCGAGGCGACCATATCCTTGGAGATGAGCCGGGGCGCTGACCGGCCCGGGATGAGCGCCGTCGTGATGACGATGTCCTGCTTCTTGATGTGCTCGGAGACAAGGGCAGCTTGCTTGGCCTGATAATCCTTCGACATCTCCTTGGCATAGCCGCCTGCGGTTTCGGCTTGCTTGAATTCCTCATCTTCGACGGCGATGAATTTCGCGCCGAGACTCTCGACCTGTTCTTTCGCCGCCGGTCGCACGTCGGTGGCGGTCACGATGGCGCCGAGCCGGCGCGCGGTCGCGATCGCCTGCAGGCCCGCGACGCCCGCGCCCATCACGAACAGCTTTGCCGCCGGCACGGTGCCGGCCGCGGTCATCATCATCGGCAGCGCGCGGCCATATTCGGCAGCCGCATCGATCACGGCACGGTAGCCCGCGAGATTGGCCTGACTGGAGAGCACATCCATCACTTGCGCGCGCGTGATGCGCGGCAACAGCTCCATGGCCAAGGCGACGATGCCGGCATCGGCCATGGCCTTGAGCGCGGCGTCCTCGCCATAGGGATCCATCATGGCAATGACGAGCGCGCCCTTCTTGTAGCGGGCAAGCTCGGAGGCGGCCGGCCGGCGCACCTTGAGTACCACGTCGGCATCCTTGACGGCGGCGTCCGTCACGGTTGCGCCGGCGGCGGCGAATTCGGCGTCGGGAATGCCGGACTTCGTTCCGGCGTCCGGCTCGACGCCGACATCGGCGCCGAGGCCCTTCATCTTCTTGACCGTTTCCGGCGTGGCGGCGACCCGGTTTTCAGTCGGGTCGATCTCGCGCGCTACGGCAATGCGCATTCACCCGCCTCCTCGTGGACCGGCAACGCCCAGCCCGCTTCAGCCACCAGAGGCAAGTGCGAGCGTGATCAGTGCAACGATCACCATGACGACGCTGGGCATCCGCGCCCCGCTCAGAAAGCCGTGGAAGGCCACGATGGTCGCGACCACGAAAATCGCGAATGCGAGGAGCCAATGGCCGGCGACGCCGCCGATCGCCAGCCCCAGCACGATATTGGTGACATGGGCACCGCCGACCACGATCCAATGAACGAAACGGTCGTACATCGCGACGTGCGCAGGAACATCATTGCCCTGCGCGGTGGCATATTCGACCTCGCCGTGGTCGGCCATTCGCTCCTCCACTCTTGCGTCCTGTCCCGGCAGGCGGGGATTAGCGCAATTGCCCTTTGAGGGCAACGGCGCAATCTGACGGCCTCATGCTCGCATGCTTGGTGGGCAAGCTTGCATGGGCCGAGCGTCTACGGCCCGTCGCGGACATCGCAGCCGACGGTTCAGCGCTCGGACGCGGGCTGGTCGAGAGCGACGGCCGCGAGCACGGCGGCCTGCCGCTCGGCAACGCGGCGAATTGAAAAATCCTCGATGGCTTGGTTGAACAGCTTGTAAAAATTGAGCTCGGCGCGCAGATGCAGGAACACCGCCCCGAGTCCTATCGCAGCCCGGTCCATGAATACGAATTCGCGCGGCACCGTGACGGGGCCTTTCTGCTTGAGCGCTTGGTGAACGCGAAACGCCTGTCGGCGGCCGTATTCCGCCGGCTTGACGCCATCGGCGAGGCTGCGCACTCGATCCTCCAGCAACGGTCCGTAGATGAAGCGCGCCCAGATGTTCAAGATGTCGATCAGTTCCCGGTTGAGCCGCTTGAAGCCCCAGGTCTCGTAGGCGTGCACGATGAGATCGGAGTCTGCTTTGAGCAGGCCATGATAAAGATCGACGACACCGCCGACGAATTTCGGCGCGAAGATGCGGATGCATCCGTAGTCCAGGAGGTTGATGCCGGCGGGCCGGCCGCCCACGTCGAACACGCTGTAATTGCCGAGATGCGGATCACCGTGGATCACGCCGAAGCGGCTGAACGGCCACCACCAGGCCGTGAACATCGCGGTGCCGAGCCGGTTACGCGTGGCGAGATCGGCTTTCGTATGCTCGAGCAGGCGACGCCCTTGCAGCCAGTCGAGGGTGAGCAGGCGACCGGTCGAGAGTTCCGGCCATACCTGCGGCACGCGGATCTGATCGATGCCATCGAGCATGCTGCGGTAGAGCATGACGTGCTTGGCTTCGCGGCGATAGTCGAGCTCCTCGCGGATGCGCGCGCCGATTTCCTTGGCGATCTCGGTGGTGTCGATGACCGGATCCATGCGCCGGTGAATGGCGAAGACCAGCTGCAGCTGCCGTAGATCCGCCTCGACCGCCGACTGCATGTCCGGATATTGCAGCTTGCAGGCAAGCTCGCTGCCGCCGTAGGCGCGGGCGCGATGCACTTGTCCGAGCGAAGCGGCGGCGGCGGGGTGATGCTCGAAGCTTGAGAATCGTTTCTGCCATGCGGGCCCGAGCTCCGCGGCCATGCGCCGCTTGACGAAGGCCCAGCCCATGGGGGGCGCCTCGCTTTGTAGCTTGATCAGCTCGGCGGCGTATTCCGGGGGCAGGGCATCGGGGATCGTGGCCATGAGTTGGGCCACCTTCATGATCGGCCCCTTGAGGCCGCCAAGCGCCGCCGCGAGCTCGATAGCGTTCTTGCCGCGATCGAGCGTGAGTCCGAACAGCCGTGCTCCGGCAATACGCGCCGCAACTCCGCTCATATTGGTGCCGACGCGCGCATAGCGCGCGGCGCGGGCGGAGAAACGATTGGCTTCGCGGTCGGTCATGGACTAATTCGAGTGGTCGTGCCGGATTACGCCCGTCGCGCTAGAGGCCCTGGATGCCCGCAGATATGTTGTGCTCGATCCAATACACAAGGTCGGTCTCATTGTCCTCATCGGCCGCGGATCGAGCATCATAGCGGTGGCTTCCGCGATCGGCACGCCGAAATTGTCTCGGTGAGACTGGGATTATGAGTGCGAAGGCCGCCGACTTGCTGCCGTTGTAGGCATCAACGCTTTTGCGGGGACTCGCACCAAGAATGAAACCGCTCGTCAGGTCCAATCGAGAAGCTTTTTGGCGTCTTTCACAAGCGGCTCATTTAGGACAGGGCCCTGCCATTGTGCTGCCTTTGGGCGCATTCCGACCTGATCGCGACCTGAAAAGACTTCGGTGACCGCGTGGAAGCCAAGGGCGCGGTAGACTTCGAACTGCTCCTCGGAGAACAGTTGATCCGCCGTGGTTTCATGCGGATAGGTCGGAAAGCGACGCTTGTAGTCGACAATGTAGTCGTTCTCGTCGCCCGTGATCGACGACTTCACATAGATCAATATGCCCGTTCGCCCCAATGGGTAGCTGATCTCGCCGACTGCACAATGCGGGCCATGAGGCGCAGCGTTCGGCGGCAAGCCGCCGCTTTTCGCAATCTCCTCTGATGCCGCTCGGGTTGCATCGCGAATCTCAGCCCAGGGCAGATCGATCAATACTCCGAGATCGTTTTGGGCGTAACGCTGCAAAGCAACGAGGCAACGGAAGGACATCTCGGGATCGCCGTCCGCGTCGACTGCGATTATTAACTGGCAGCGCCGTCGCAATAGCTCGTAGATCCCCAGATTTTCGATGTGTCCGCCATCAGTCAGATAAATTGTATTGGAGGTTTCGCGCATCAGGCCCAGCAATTCCTGCACGAAATAAAATTGATCGAACACAGAGGCGAAGATCGACGAGGGCTTGCGGTCCTTGGCGAGCTGCCTCGGATTGGCTACCCAATATCCGAGTCTGACGTTGAGAATA
>CBFGVM010000156.1:0-9156 GCA_965652015.1 uncultured Alphaproteobacteria bacterium | reverse complement strand
ATGCTGGTCGGCATCGTGAAGAAGAACGCGATCATGATGATCGACTTCGCGATCGACCGCCGGCGCGTGGGCATGGGCGCGCAGGCCGCCATCCGCGAGGCGGCGCTGCTGCGCTTCCGGCCGATCATGATGACGACGTTCGCCGCGATCTTCGGCACCTTGCCGATCGCGGTCGGCACCGGCGCCGGCGCCGAGCTGCGTCAGCCGCTCGGTGTCGCCGTGGTCGGCGGCCTGCTGCTGTCGCAGCTTTTGACGCTCTACATCACGCCGGTCATCTACATCTATCTCGACCGCATCGATCGCATGCTGCGCTACCGGCTCGAGCCGCAGCTACGCGAGCTGCCGGAGCACGCCGAGCGGCCGACCGCGGTCGCGGCCGAGTAGATTTGGAGAACACGCGCGTCTCAAGGACAGCCGAGCGACGGATCGCGCGGCAGCCTAAGACAGCGGTATCAGAGCGAGAAGCTCGTGCCGCATCCGCACGATGCCGTGGCCTTCGGGTTGTTGATGCGGAACGAGGCGCCGATCAAGTCATCGACGAAATCGATCTCCGAGCCGGCCAAATAGCCCACTGAAATTTGATCGACGAGCACGGTCGCGCCGTCGCGCCGGATCACGACATCGTCGGCCGCCTGGGTGTGGTCAATGTCGAACTTGTATTGGAAACCCGAGCAGCCGCCGCCCTCCACGCTCACGCGCAGCATGCTGCCTGGAGGCTCGCGGCGCAAAATCTCGCCGATCCGGCGCGCCGCCCGTTCGGTGACCGTAATATTGTCCATCCGCGTCCCAATGATTGCCAGCGGGCTTGAGCGATAGTTAAGTGCGCGGAGGGCTTTGGTCAATTGGCGGTCCGGCATGGCGGTCGAAGCGGCCCTCGCGCGCGCGCCCTACGCATCCGCTCCCGGCAGGAGTCGCGGCCGGCTCTACCCGGAGCCGGTAAGTGCGACCCGCAACGCCTTCCGGCGCGACTGCGACCGGATCATCCACGCAACCGCCTTCCGGCGGCTCGCCCACAAGACCCAGGTCTTCGTCTTTCACGAGGGCGACCATTTTCGCACCCGGCTGACGCACACGCTGGAGGTCACGCAGATTGCCCGCTCGCTCGCTCGCGCGCTCGGACTCGACGAGGACTTGGCCGAGGCGCTCGCCCTCGCTCATGACCTCTGACATCCACCGTTCGGTCATGCCGGCGAGCGCGCGCTCGATCGCTGCCTCGCGGCCTGCGGCGGCTTCGATCATAATGCGCAGACGCTGCGGGTGGTGACCGCGCTCGAGCGGCGCTATCCCGCCTTCGACGGATTGAATCTCTCCTGGGAGACGCTCGAGGGGCTCGTCAAGCACAACGGTCCGCTCACGTTGCGCGATGGCAGCCCCGTCGGGTCTTACCGCGAACGGGGGGTGCCGTATGCGATCGCCGCGCATGACAGGGTGCAGGACCTCGAGCTGTGGAGCTTCGCCAGCGTCGAGGCGCAAATCGCCGCCATCGCCGACGACATCGCCTACGACGCCCACGACATCGACGACGGGTTGCGTGCCGGGCTTTTTGTAATGGAGGACCTCGCCGGCGTGCCGTTGGTCCGCGACATTCTGGGGGATATCCGCGCCCAGCATCCCGGCCTCGATCCGTCCCGGCTGGTGCATGAACTGGTGCGCCGGCTCATCACGCGCATGATCGAGGATGTGATTGCGGATACAGGCGCCCGCCTGCGCGCTTTGGCTCCGTGCTCCGCCGATGACGTGCGCCACGCTAGGGAGCCGGTCGGCGGCTTCTCCTCGGCCATGGCCGAGGCCGACCGCGCCATCAAAGGCTTTCTTTATCCCCGCATGTATCGCCACAGCCGCATCATGCGCATCATGGGCGACGCGGAGCGATTAGTGTGCGCGCTGTTCGAACGCTACCTCGAGCAGCCCGACGACATGCCGGCGGAATGGGCGCAGATCGCCGAGGGCGACGAAGCCGCGCGGCTGCGCCACATCGCCGATTTCATCGCTGGCATGACCGACCGCTACGCGCTTGAGGAGCACGCGCGGCTTTTTGACTCGACTCCGGAATTGCGTTAGGCGGCGCGACCCGACCCAAGTCCGGCGACCATGAGCGATCGGAACATCTTTGCCTCCGTCCTGGACAAAGTGCGTGCGGCCAACAACGCGTTGGTCGCGGATGGCGTGCTGCCTGCCGGGATCGACCAGTCCCGTATCGTGGTCGAGCCGCCGCGCGAGAGCGCGCACGGCGACATGGCGACCAATGCGGCCATGGTGCTGGCCAAGGATGCTGGCAGCAAGCCGCGCGCATTGGCCGAAGCGATCGCGGCAAAGCTGGGTGCCGATGATCTGGTGGCGAACGTAGAAGTCGCTGGGCCGGGCTTCATCAACCTGACGCTCAAGCCGGCGGCTTGGATTGGCGCCTTGCGCGCGGTCCTCGCAGCAGGGACGAACTACGGGCGCGGCGAGGTGGGCGCAGACACTGCGGTCAACGTCGAATACGTCTCCGCCAACCCGACCGGACCCTTGCATGTCGGTCATTGCCGCGGCGCGGTGTTCGGCGACGCGCTCGCGAACCTGCTTGCCTTCACCGGCTTTGCGGTGACGCGCGAATACTACATCAACGACGCCGGCGCCCAGGTCGACGCGCTCGCGCGTTCGGCCTTTCTGCGTTATCGCGAGGCGCTGGGCGAGGAGATCGGCACCATTCCGGAAGGCCTCTATCCCGGCGATTACCTCAAGCCGGTCGGGGCGGCGCTCGCGGCGGAGTACGGCGCGACGCTAAAGGACAAGCCGGAAGCGGAATGGCTGCCCGTTGTGCGCAATCGCGCCATCGCGATGATGATGGCGCAGATCCGCGAAGACCTCAGGTCGCTCAACGTCGTGCAGGACGTCTTTTTTTCCGAGCGTTCGCTCATCGACGGCCCGCGCGATCAGGTGGGCGAAACCATCGCCGCGCTGCGGCGCGCCGGTTACGTGTACGAGGGGCGCCTGCCGCCGCCTAAAGGGGCGCCGATCGAGGATTGGGAGGATCGCGAACAGACGCTGTTTCGTGCCACCGAGTTCGGCGACGACGTCGACCGGCCACTGATGAAATCGGATGGCAGCTACACCTATTTCGCGTCCGACATCGCCTATCACAAGAACAAGGTCGATCGCGGCTTTCGCAGCATGATCGACGTATGGGGCGCCGATCACGGCGGCTACGTCAAACGCGTGCAAGCCGCGGTCCGCGCGGTGCGGGCGATCAGCAATGCGCCGACTGCCGATCTCGACGTCAAGATCGTGCAATTGGTGAAGCTCTTGCGCGGGGGCGAGCCGGTGAAAATGTCGAAACGCGCCGGCGAATTCGTGACGTTACGCGAAGTCGTGGACGAGGTCGGCAAGGACCCCGTGCGCTTCATGATGCTCTACCGCAAGAACGATGCGGTGCTCGATTTCGACTTGGCCAAGGTGATCGAGCAGTCCCGCGACAATCCGGTGTTTTACGTCCAGTACGGCCACGCCCGCTGCCAATCCGTCTTCCGCAACGCGCGCGAGATCATCCCCGATCTGCCGAGCGAACCGGCGGCGCGTGCATCGATGCTCGCGGCCGCGCCACTCGATCGGCTGGATGATACCGGCGAGCTCGCGCTCATGCGGCGGCTCGCGCTCTACCCGCGTTTGATCGAAGCAGCGGCACTCGCCCACGAGCCGCACCGCATCGCCTTTTACCTCTTTGATCTTGCAAGTGATTTTCACACGCAGTGGAATCGCGGAAAAGACGCGCCACATTTACGCTTCATTATCCAGAATGATCCACAAATAACCATGGCGCGTCTTGCGCTGGTGCAGGGCGTTGTCACTGTTCTCGCGTCAGGGCTAGGGCTGCTCGGCGTCGAAGCCCCCGACGAGATGCGTTAGCTCGCTCACTGGAGCTTCGCCCGACCAACGAGTCCGACGCCAACACCGGAAGCGGGATGAGTATGGCGGACGACAGCAGGCTGCGATCCTATCGTACCAATGATCCCTATGGCCGCGCTGCCGAGCCGGCGCAGCCGGAGGCAAGCATTCGCGATCCGCTCGCCGAGCTTGCGCGGCTGCTCGGGCAGAGCGATCCGTTTGCCGACTTCGGGCAAGCCAAGCGGAGCTCGCGGGAGGCGCACGACGCTCCTGCGACGGCACCGGCCGACTGGCAGGTTGCAGCGGCGCGTGAGCCGCAATTTGCTGCCGGCGATTCAAGTCAGCATTGGGCGGACTATTCGGCAGCACCGGAGAGCTCCGAGAGCCGCTTCCATGACGACGCAGATCCCGCAGCCGACCATCAGGACGGTTATTACGCCGATGAGCGGGCGGCGGACGACGGCCGCCAGGAGCCCGAGTATTACGAGGGAGACGACGTACCGCTCGATCCACATGAAGACGCGACGTACGACGACCCGCCGCGCGCCCGGCGCAGCCGGCTCGCCACCGCGCTCACGATCATCGGTTGCGCGGTCCTCGGCACCGCCGGTGCCTACGCCTTCCGCAGCTATAACGGCAGTCCCAGCGCGACCCAGGCGCCGCCGGTGATCACGGCGGATACGTCTACGCCGACAAAGATCGTCCCGGCCGGCGATCCGCAGTCGGGCAAGGCCGTCCAGGATCGCCTGGCGAACGTCGACAAGGAACAGATCGTCTCCAAGCAGGAAGAGCCGGTCACGCTCAAGGATCTTGCCAACCAGGCCAGCGCGCGCGTGCCGGCCGCGCCGGTCGCATCGGGGCAGGGCGCCTCGGCAGCGCAACCATCGGCAGGAGCGCCGACCGGGTCGAACGAGCCGAAGAAGATCCGCACGGTAACCATTCGCGCCGATGCAGGCGATCTGAGCGGCAGGCCGGTGACCAGTCCGGCCGCGCCTGCGCAGGCCGTCGCGCCAGCGCCCGCTGCGACGGCGCCGCGCCAGGCCACGCCGCCGGCGGCTCCGAAAGCCGCCGCGCCGGCGCGCAACGCCGGCCCAATCTCGCTCGAGCCGCAGGCCGAGCCGGCCCCGGCGACGCGCACGCGCACGGCAGCGGCGCCGCCCATTGCCACTCGCGCCGCTCCCGACACGACGGAGAGCACAGTGGATGGGTTCATGGTGCAGCTGTCCTCGCAAAAGACCGAGGCCGAGGCGCAATCCGCCTTCCGCAGCCTGCAGACAAAGTTTCCCACCGAGCTTGGCGGCCTGCAGCCGGTCGTTCGCCGCGCGGATCTCGGCAGCAAAGGAGTCTTCTACCGAACCATGGTTGGACCCTTTGCGTCGGCGCAAGAGGCGAGCCAGTTCTGCGCTAGTTACAAGGCCGCCGGCGGCCAATGCGTTGTTCCGAACCACTGAGCTGCGCTTGACCCTCGCGTCAGGCGCGGCTTAATCCGCGCCAATGGCGGTACGCGCTTTCATCACCGGTCTTGCCGGCACGACCTTGACGCCCGTCGAGCGTGCGTTCCTGCGCCAGCGCGAGCCGTGGGGCTTCATCGTCTTCGCGCGCAACATCGAAACGCCGGCTCAGCTGAGCCGCCTGATCGCGTCCGCTCGCGACGCGGTGGGCCGCGACGCACCGATCCTCGTCGACCAGGAAGGCGGCCGCGTGCAACGTCTCGGCCCGCCGCATTGGCCGGCCTATCCCCCAGGGGCCACCTATGGCCGCCTCTACGACCGCAACGCGGCGGAAGGGATGCGAGCCGCATATCTCGGTGCTCGCCTCATCGCCGCCGATCTGGCCCGCGTGGGCATCGACGTGGATTGCCTGCCGGTTGCCGATGTGCCGGCGAGCGGCGCCGACCCCGTGATTGGCGACCGCGCCTATGGGGAGAGCGCGGACAAGGTCGCCGTGTTGGCGCGCGCGATGGCCGACGGGCTGCTGGCCGGTGGAGTTCTGCCGGTGCTCAAGCACATTCCCGGGCATGGCCGTGCCACAGCGGACAGCCACCGCGCCCTTCCAGTAGTCGAAGCTGATCTGGACACCCTGGATAAGACCGACTTCGCCGCCTTCCGCCCGCTTTTTGATCTGCCGTTGGGGATGACCGCCCATGTCGTCTATACGGCGATCGATCCTATTGCCCCGGCCACCACTTCGGTCACTCTGGTCCGGGATGTGATTCGGGGCTCGTTGGGGTTTGCCGGTCTGCTGATGAGTGACGATATTTCCATGGGAGCCTTGTCCGGCTCGATCGAGGAGCGGGCGCGAGCGGCCATAGCGGCGGGCTGCGACGTGGTCCTCCATTGCAGCGGGGACATCGACGAGATGCAGGCGGTTGCATCGGCGGTGCCCTTGCTCGCCGGTGACGCCGCGGCCCGGGCGGATGCGGCGCTGCGCCGGCGAGGACAGGTTCCAAAGGACGATATTGCGGCGCTGCGTGCCGAATGGACGGCGCTGATCAATGAAGGCGCAGCCGCCCGGAGGGTGACCTCATGAACCCCGACGAAGCCCCATTCGAAGCCGATCTCGAGGCCGACCGCGCAAGCGGCGAACCGGCACTGGTCGTCGATGTCGAGGGCTTCGAAGGCCCGCTCGATCTTTTGCTCGCGCTTGCCCGCCAGCAGAAGGTCGATCTCGCCAAGATCTCGATTCTGGCGCTAGCCGATCAGTATCTCGCCTTTATCGAGGAGGCGCGCAAGCTCCGGCTCGAGCTGGCGGCCGACTATCTCGTGATGGCTGCGTGGCTCGCCTATCTGAAATCGCGGCTATTGCTGCCCGAGACCAACGCGCCCGAAGGCCAGAGTGCCGAGGACATGGCGGTCGCGCTCGCGCTGCGGCTCAAGCGTCTGGAAGCCATCCGCGACGTTGCCGAGCGCCTATTCGGCCGCCCGCGGCTCGATCGCGACGTGTTCCGGCGTGGCCAGCCCGAGCCGATCGCGCACATCAAGCACCCGCAATATACTGCAACGCTCTACGACTTGCTCTCGGCTTACGCGCAGCAGCGGCAAAAGACAGCGCTCGCCCACGTGCGTGTCGCCAAGCGCACGGTTTGGTCGTTGGCCGAGGCGCGTGAAGCGCTCGAGCGGCTGATCGGCCAGTCATCCGACTGGGCGCGGCTCGACGAATTTCTCGTGTCCTATGTCGTCGAGCCGTCGCTCGCGCCGACGGTGTTCGCATCGAGCTTCGCCTCCACGCTCGAGATGGTGCGTGAGGGCGTGATGGAAATGCACCAGCAGGGGGCGTTTGCGCCACTCTATGTGCGCAAGCGTCAACCGCCGGAAAGTGGAGCGGCCGATAATGGCGGCGTGGCGGCGCCGCCGGCAGAGGACAAGGGGTAGAGGAGGCCAGCAATGCCGAGGTTGAAAGTGGTCGTGCCGGACGACGAGCCGGAGCAGGAGGTGCGAGCCGAGGAGCTTCGGCTATTGGAGGCGATGCTGTTCGCCTCCGCCGAGCCGCTCGATGAGAAGTCGCTGGCGGAGCGACTGCCGCAAGGCGTCGACGTTCGCGCCGCACTGCTGCGGCTGCAGGAGGACTACGCCACGCGCGGAGTGCATCTCGTGCGCATCGGCGGCAAATGGACCTTCCGCACCGCCAGCGATCTCTCCTGGCTGTTGAGCAAAGAAACGGTGGAAACGCGCAAGCTCTCGCGCGCGGCCATCGAGACCTTGGCGATCATCGCCTATCACCAACCGGTGACAAGGGCGGAAATCGAGGAGATCCGCGGAGTGACCACCTCCAAGGGCTCGGTCGATGTCTTGCTCGAGACCGGCTGGATCCGTCCGCGCGGGCGGCGCAAATCTCCCGGCCGGCCGGTGACGTACGGCACCAGCGAGGCATTCCTGTCGCATTTCGGGCTCGATGCAGTAGACGACCTGCCGGGACTAGAAGAACTCAAAGGCTCGGGCCTGC
Source organism: uncultured Alphaproteobacteria bacterium (assembly GCA_965652015.1). Classification (GTDB taxonomy): domain Bacteria; phylum Pseudomonadota; class Alphaproteobacteria; order Rhizobiales; family Xanthobacteraceae; genus VAZQ01. The sequence goes on along the minus strand of CBFGVM010000156.1, from coordinate 1,350 downwards.
TCGACGGGCGCCTGCCGCCCGGCTTCTCGGTGCCGATGCCGTCCGACGATCCGGCGTTGCGCGACGACGAGGATCCGCTCGAGCCCGGGGATCTCGATCTTGGCCTTGCGCCGCCGCGGGAGCGCACCGGCGAGGAGTAGTCGCTTCTGCGCACGTGACACTGTGCGCTGCGCCTGATTGCGGAGCACGATTGCGGTTAATGCGGCGAAAGGCCGCTGAACTCGGCAGTTCCAATGGCCCGCTGGAGGCGATGACGCCGTGCGCGGGCGCATCCGAGCCGGCCGAGTCCTTGTTTTTGCTCCGCGCGAAGCCTAGTTTCCAGGTCAAAGCCGAGAGGCGAGGCGGGCGCGCAGTCTCGTCGATGCGGAGGATGTGTGCATGGGTTCAATGAGCATCTGGCACTGGATTTTGGTTCTGGGCGTCGCCCTTCTGCTGTTCGGCGGACGCGGCAAGATTTCCGAGCTGATGGGCGATTTCGCCAAGGGCATCAAATCGTTCAAGAAGGGGTTGACGGAAGAGGAAAAAGCCGAGGCCGAGCCGCCCAAGACCGACCCCAAGACCATCGATCATCAGCCCGCGCCCGCTCCTCAGCCCGCGCCTGCTCCTCAGCCCGCGCCCGCGCCGACGGCGACCGTCGCGCAAACGGAGACGCGCAAGGCCGGCTGAGCGTTCGCCGCAGCAACGAGCCGGCGGATAGGATCGGAGAGGCGTCCCGCGCCGCTCGGAGTTAAGGCTCCATGTTTGAAATCGGTTGGGGCGAGCTACTGCTCATCGGCGTCGTCGCGCTGCTCGTGATCGGGCCGAAGGAGCTGCCCACGGTGTTTCGCACCCTCGGGCAGTGGACGAACAAGCTGCGGCGCATGGCGTCCGAGTTCCAAAGCCAGTTCCACGAGGCGATGCGCGAAGCGGAAATGACCGACCTCAAGAAGCAGGTCGACGACATGACGAGCCAAGCGCAGAGCTACGCCTCGTTCGATCCCGTCGCCGAAGTCCGCCGCGAGTTGGACAGCACGCAGCAGCAGATCGAAAGCGCGATGGCCGACAAGCCGACGCAGACTTCGCCGGCCGCGGCGGAGCCGGGCGCCGCGTCCGCTGGCGCCGCGCCTGCAATCGCCCCCGGCACGGATGTCGCGGCGCCGCCCTCTGCGCCGAGTGAGCCGGCAACCGCCGGTCCTGATGCCGCCAAGCCCGATGGCAAGCCCGCATGAACCGTGAGGACGAAGAGAAGGAGATCGAGGCGACCAAAGCGCCGCTGATGGAGCACTTGATCGAGCTGCGCTCGCGGCTGATCAAGGCGCTGATCGCCTTCGCCATCGCCTTCGTCGGCTGCTTCTTCTTCGCCAAGACGAT
>CBFGVM010000155.1:0-9176 GCA_965652015.1 uncultured Alphaproteobacteria bacterium | reverse complement strand
CCGTCGCAAGCGGGCTCGACGAACCACCGTTCCAGTTCGTCGCAAACCTCCTTCGGACCGCCGACGATGGGATCGTGCACTCGGCCGCGGCCGCTATAGTGGATGAACTCGCGCGCGGTCGGGTTCTTCTTCCCGCTCGCACGCACGACACGGTCGCGGATGGCCTGCAGGCCGGACATCGATGCCATTTCGTCGTCGGTGAATGCCTCGTCCATGCCTTTGGTCGAGAAGTCGAAGTTGAGCGCTTCCGACAAGAGCGACAGCGCGTCGATCTCGAGCGGCAGCTTGTCGATGAGGGCCCTTTTGTCCTCGGCTTCCATCTTGGTGGCAGCGGCCACCGTATTGACGAGGTGCGTGATCTTGACTTCGTCGGGGTTGCGGCCGCAGCCGGCCACCTCCGCCTTGAATCCCGCATAGTCCCGCTTGCCCACCGCGATGTTCGGGTAGACCACGAAGATCAACTCGCCCCATTGCGCGCCAAAGCGTTTGCCCCGTCCGCTCTGACCGGCCTGGATGATGACCGGACGGCCCTGGGCGGAACGCGGCACGGTGAACGGCCCGCGCGAGCGGAAAAAGCGGCCCGTATGGTCGAGGCGATGGACCTTTTTGGCGTGGGCGAAGAGCCCGCTCGCTTTGTCCTGGACGATCGCGTCGTCCTCCCAGCTATCCCAATGCCCGAACACGACCTCCATGAATTCGTCGGCCCGATCGTAGCGCAGGTCGTGCTCGATGACCTGCTCGCGGCCCATGTTCTGAGCCTCGCCGTCGTTAAGCGAGGTGACGACATTCCAGGCCGCGCGCCCGTCGGTCATCAGATCGAGCGTTGCGAACAGGCGCGCCACGTGGAACGGCTCGTAGTAGCTCGTCGAATAAGTCGCGCCGAGACCGAGCCGCTCGGTCGCCATACCCATGACCGTGAGCACGGTCACCGCGTCCATTTTCACGCAGCGGATGCCGTGCTGAACGGTGTGCGCGTGATCATGCCCGTAGATATCGGGCATCGACAGCCGGTCATCGAAGAAGCCGAGGTGGAATTTGCCGGCCTCGAGCACACGGCCGATGTGCCGGTAGTAGTCCGCAGACCAGCTATCCGTGCGCGACTGCGGATGACGCCAGGAGCTTGGAAGGTTTGTGCAATTCTGTGCTTGCAGGAAAGCGACCAAGGTCATCTGGCGCATCGTCGCAACCCTTTCGAATTGCTAGGCACGTGCCGCGGCGGCGGCTATAGCTTGCGGCTCTCGCCGCCATCGCTGCTCGGCCGGAACGACCAACTGAAAGGACCGGTACGGTCTTTGTCGGGCTGCTCGGCTCGCCAGCCAAGTTCCCGCTGTTGGTGCGGGATCTCGATGTCCGCTTCCCGAAACCGCTTGACGATCGCGTAGTGCAGGTCGCTGCGAACCGAAAGAGCCTTTTCTACGTCGGCGACAACGCACCGCAACTCGAATTCGAGCGCACTGTCTCCAAACCCCAACAGGAATGCTCCCGGAGGCGGGGACTGCATGATTTGCGGATGCGTGCCGGCGATGTCGAGCAAGATATCGCGCACTTGCACCGGATCGCTGTCATAAGCGACACCAACCTTGATCACGATGCGGCCCAATGTATTGGTGCGTGTCCAGTTCTTGACCACACCGGTGATAAATTCGGAGTTCGGAATGATCACGCTCGCGCGATCGAATGTCTCGATCTCGGTTGCGCGGACGCGAACGCGCCGGACCCATCCCTCTTCGCCCTTGACCACGATCGAGTCGCCGACACGGATCGGCCGCTCCGTCAGCAGGATCAGGCCGCAGACGAAGTTCGATACGACTGACTGCAGGCCAAACCCGATGCCGACCGAAAGCGCGCCGGCAATGAGCGCGACCTTCTGCAGATCGAAGCCGAGCCCGCTGAGCGCCAGCACTATCGCCGTGATCGCGCCGACATATCCGAAGATCGTAACGATCGAAAGCTGAAGACTGGGCTCCAGTTTGGTCCGGGGCAGCAACTCCGTCTCCAACCAGCGTTGGACGATCCGGGTCACGATCAGCAGCAGAAAAAGGACCAGGACGGCTGTGAACACCGCTTCAAAGGAGACATGGATCTCCCCGATCTTGAAGCCGAACGGGATATTGCGGACGGTGTCGAACAGATCGGCGGTGGAGACCTCCCAGGGGCCGATGATCAGGAGGAACGAGGCAAGGATCAGAATGACGCGAATAGCTGCCGACAGCACCGCTGCCCCGAAACCGAGGGTGCCGGCGCTGATCCCGAGGTCCGCAGCCAGCGTCTGCCCTTTGGCGGTTTGCTCACCGATTGTGGAAAACAGTGTCTGGGTGATCACCAGCAGCAGATAAAGGGCCCCGATCGTTGCTGCCGCGACGATGACTCGCAAGGCCACGAATGCGGCGAGGCCTGCATAGCCGGCAATGAGCGCGAGTGCGATGAACACGGCGACCAGCAAGCCCACGGGGTGAGCCCACGCCGCGGCAACGAGTGCCTCGCCTCGATCCTTCCTGATTTGCCTTAATCGGATGACGAGGTGCGTCAGGAAACCGGCCGTGATCGCCGCGAACAGGGCGTTCGTTGCAACCGTGATAATGAGCGGCGCAAACAATGTCTTGTGGACGACCTGCGAAACGACCAGGACCCCGAGCGCGCGCGCGGACCAGACCAAGTGATTATGGAAACATAGCGCGGTGCGGTCGTCTTCTTGCAGGAGGCGGCGTTGCGGCTCCCTCGGTGCAAACAAGCCGCGCGCCACGCCATAGCTGAAGCTCGCGGCCGTTATGCCGGCAACAAGTCCCTCGGCAATCTCTTCAACGCGACTCGTCAACAGATCGAGCGCAGCAAATGCCAGCAGCGCCGAGGCGGCCGCCAACGGCGTGCGGACGGCGTACCAAATGAACACCCATAGCGCCACCCATGCTTTGGCGGAACGGGTATCCGTCGGGCGGGCGATAAGTCGGGGGAACCACCATCGAGACAATCCGATGGCAAGAGCAATGATGGCCGCGAGGATCAATAGGCCTGCAGTCCAGCGCAGCCTATCGCCGCGTTCACTGAGCCAAGTGTGCACCACCGCTTGTTCAGCGCGCAGCTCGATCGGGAAGGCGCGAAGAGTATCCATCCAAAAGGATGGATTGAGCACACTCGGGCTGCGCGCGAATAACTCTTGGGCGTACAAAGCGTGACGTCGCTGCGCGACGCGATCGCTCAGCTGCGCCGCTCTGAGCGAAAGCACCCTCGCCTGCTTTAAGTCACCGTCGACTTCGCTGAACTGCTTCGTCAGGTCCGCGCGCTCGCTGGCGACGTCGGCGTTTTCAGGGGGGGCATCCTTGGCTGGCGGGGGACCAAGTTGGTCCAAGCGTTGGCGCAGCTCGTTGGCACGGGGCTCGAGTTCCTCGATCATGCCTCGCAGCGAATCCGTCGTGGCGTTGAGGGTTTGGCGAAAACCCGCGAGCATCTCGCCGGTCACATCCTCACGGTCGACGCCAGCCTCGATCTCCTCCAGCGAGGATTTGAGCGATTCGAGCGAGGGTGGCTCTGGCGCGGACGATTCCGCCCGCGCGGCATTGCCAAGGGCCGCGGCCGTCACGAGAAACGCTCCTGCTACCGCCCAAAAAATTGCGGGCCGGCCCAGAGCAAGCCAAATGCGCCTGATCGTCATGAGACCGTCTCCCTCCTTGTGCGGGAATGGCGCCGAGAACGGCGGGCGTTACGGTTTGCCCTGCGCATTACCTCGGAGGCAGCGGCGAGGCGAGCCCCGCCGCCTTGATTCCCTCAAGACCCGCGTCTAAGACCCTGAGCGGGCACGGAAAGCATGATCGTCCTGATCGACAATTACGACAGCTTCACGTTCAATCTGTTCCACTATCTGGGCGGACTAGGGGCGGATGTCGTCGTCTACCGCAACGACAAGGTCGCAGTCGGTCAGGTCCTGGCCATGGAGCCGGAGGCCATCGTGCTCTCACCTGGGCCGCGCACGCCGACCGATGCTGGCATCTGCCTCGAGCTGATCGCCAAGGCTGCGCCGAGTTTTCCCGTCCTAGGCGTGTGTCTCGGACACCAGGCGATCGGGCAGGCCTTTGGCGGCGTGGTGGTGCGCGCTCCGGTGCCCGTCCACGGCAAGCTCTCCGAGATCCGGCATCAAGGCACCGGCATATTCCGCGGCATCAATGCGCCGTTCAAGGCGACACGCTACCATTCTCTCGTGGTGGATCGGGCGAGCTTGCTGCACGAACTCGTTGTGACAGCGGAGACCGATAACGGTCTCGTCATGGGACTGGCGCATCGCACGCTTGCAGTGCATGGCGTCCAGTTTCATCCCGAGAGCATTGCCTCCGAGTACGGCCATCTCATCCTGCGAAACTTTCTCGAGATCGCCGCGGTCTGGAACGCTGCGACGGGCCGGCATCCGGCCGGAGTTCGGACCCGCCGCGTTTTGTGAGACGTCAAGGTGACCGACGAGCTCAAGGGGTTGATCGCCAAGGCCGCGACCGGCGCGACGCTGAGCCGCGAGGAGGCCGCGCGCGGTTTCGATACCATGATGTCGGGGGAAGCGACGCCCTCGCAAATGGGCGCCCTGCTGATGGCGTTACGCGTGCGCGGCGAGACGGTCGACGAGATCACCGGCGCAGTAACGGCGATGCGCGACAAGATGCTGCGCGTCGCGGCGCCGGCCGACGCGATCGATGTCGTCGGCACCGGCGGCGATGCCTCAGGCTCGTTCAACATCTCGACCTGTGCGGCTTTGATCGTGGCGGGCGCGGGCGTTCCGGTCGCCAAGCACGGCAACCGGGCGCTCTCATCGCGCTCGGGCGCTGCCGATGTACTCGCGGCGCTGGGGGTGAATATCGACTTGAGCCCGGAAGGCATAAGCCGCTGCATCAAGCAAGTTGGCATCGGCTTCATGTTCGCGCCTGCGCACCATCCGGCGATGAAGAACGTCGGTCCCACACGGGTCGAACTTGGTACGCGTACGATCTTCAACCTCTTGGGTCCGCTCTCGAACCCCGCGGGGGTCAAGCGACAAATGGTCGGCGTGTTTTCGCGCCAATGGATCGAGCCGCTGGCCCTGGTGCTGAAAAATCTCGGCTCCGAGTCGGTCTGGGTCGTGCACGGCTCGGACGGTCTCGACGAGATCACAACGGCCGGGCCAACCTATGTCGCTGCGCTCGAGAACGGTACGGTGCGCACGTTCGAGATCACGCCCGAGGAGCTGGGACTGGAGCGGGTCAAGCCCGCGGCATTGCGGGGTGGAAGCGCGAAGGAGAACGCGCAGGCGCTCGTCGATGTGCTCAAGGGCAAGGGCGGTGCGTTGCGCGACGTCGCTATCCTCAACGCGGCTGCGGCACTGACGGTCGCGGGTCGTGCCAAGGACCTCAAACAGGGGCTTGCGCTCGCGCAGACCTCGATCGATTCCGGCGAAGCCGCAGGCCGGCTCCAACGTCTGGTCGCGATTTCCAACGCATGAGGATCGCCCGATGACTTTCGCCGCGAAGCACACCAAGTAGATCCTCGATGCCCGACATTCTCACCAAAATCGAGGCCTATAAGCGCGAAGAGATTGCCGCCGCCAAGCGTGCGCGTTCCTTCGCGGCGATCGAGGCGGAGGCCAGGTCAGCCCCTGCTCCTCGCGGTTTCGTCGCCGCCATCAAACGCGAGCTAGCCGCGGGAAACTTTGCGCTGATTGCCGAGATCAAAAAAGCGAGCCCTTCGAAAGGGCTGATCCGCGCCGATTTCGACGTAACGACGCTGGCACGCGCTTACGAAGGGGGCGGCGCGACTTGCCTCTCGGTCCTCACCGATACGCCGTCCTTCCAAGGCCGTCCGGAGCACCTCGCTGCTGCCCGCGCGGCAACCAAGCTTCCGGTGCTGCGCAAGGATTTCATGTACGACGTCTATCAGGTGGCCGAGGCGCGGGCATGGGGCGCCGACTGTATCTTGATTATCATGGCAGCGCTCGACGACCGCACGGCAGAGGAGCTCGAGGCGGCCGCGCAGACCTTCGGCATGGACGTCCTGCTGGAGGTGCACGACGAGGACGAGCTGGAACGAGCCCTGCGGATGCGCTCGCCGCTGATCGGCATCAACAATCGCGACCTGAAGACCTTCGAGACAACGCTCGCCACATGCAAGCGCCTGGCGCCGAGAATTCCCGCCGGCCACATCGTCGTCGGCGAGAGCGGAATCTTCTCGCCTGCCGATCTGGACGACCTGGCAACCGTCGGCATCTCGACTTTCCTCGTCGGCGAAAGCCTGATGCGCGAGCGCGACGTGGAGGCCGCGACGCGTGCGCTCATCCGCAAGGAACGCCGCCTCGGCGCCGCGGAGTGAGCGGTGGCGCGCGCGCCCAAGCTCAGTCATCTCAACCGCGGCGGGGAAGCGCGCATGGTCGATGTGTCGGCCAAACCTGCGACCGAGCGCGAGGCCGTCGCTGAGGGGCGCGTGGTGATGGCGGCAAAGACGCTCGATCTCGTGCTGGCGGGCAACGCCAAAAAGGGTGACGTGCTCGGTGTTGCCCGCATCGCCGGGACCATGGCGGCCAAGCGAACGCACGAGTTGATCCCGCTCTGCCATCCCCTCCCCGTGTCGAACATTGCCGTGGACATTGAGCCCATGCGCAAGCTGCCCGGCCTCAAGGTACGCGCGCGCGTCAAGCTGACCGGCCGGACCGGGGTGGAGATGGAGGCGCTCACCGCCGTGGCGGTTGCCTGCCTTACGATCTACGACATGGTGAAGGCGGTCGAGCGCGGCATGCGCATTGAGGGCATCCGCCTGCTCGAGAAGCGCGGCGGCAAGTCAGGGCATTATCGAGCAAAGGAGTAGCCTGTGGCGCTGATGCCGGTCGCAGAGGCGCTCGCCCGCGTGCTTGCGGATGCCGAGCCGCTGGCCGCCGAGGCTGTGCCGCTCGCGCAGGCCCACGGCCGCGTTCTCGCCGCCGATGTCGCGGCGCTGCGCACCCAGCCGCCGGCCGACGTTTCGGCGATGGACGGCTACGCAGTGCGCTCGGCAGACGTGGCCCAAGCGCCGGCCAAGCTCAGGCTCGTCGGCGAAGTTGCAGCCGGACATCCATTTCGCGGCGCCGTCGGCCCTGGCGAAGCGGCGCGCATTTTCACGGGCGGCGTCCTGCCGCCCGGTACCGACACGATCGTGATCCAGGAGAACACGGTACGCGAGGGCGACGCCGTGGTCATTACTGCGGCTTCGGGCAAAGGCAAACATGTCCGCGTCGAGGGACTCGATTTCAAACGCGGCGCGGTGCTGCTCACCAAAGGTCGCCGCCTGAGCGACCGCGATCTCGCGCTCGCCGCCGCCATGAATCATCCCACGGTGCCGGTGCATCGCTGTCCGAAAGTCGCGCTGCTCGCAACCGGAGATGAATTGGTCATGCCCGGCGCCACGCCTGGCTTCGGCCAAATCGTCTACTCCAACGGCTATGCCACCATGGCGCTAGCGCGTCGGGAAGGTTGCGAGGTGATCGATCTCGGCATCGTACCCGATCGCCTCGCCGAGACCGCCGCCGGGGTGCGCCGCGCGCGCGAGCTCGGGGCGGATATCCTCGTTACCTCCGGCGGCGCCTCGGTCGGTGATTACGACCTCGTGCGCGAGGCGCTTGCGGCGGAAGGGCTCGCACTGTCGTTCTGGAAGGTGGCACTGCGCCCTGGGCGGCCAATGATGCATGGCCGATTAGGCCCCATGCATGTTCTCGGCCTGCCGGGCAATCCGGTCTCGGCCTATGTGTGCGCGGTACTGTTTCTTCTCCCGCTCATTCGGCAGCTCGCGGGTCGCGGCGATGTCACGCCGGCGCCCGAGACGGCGCGGCTCGGCCGCGACCTACCGGCAAACGATGAGCGTGCTGACTACCTGCGGGCCGTGCTGACGACCGGCTCCGACGGCATCCCGGTCGCCACCCCGGCTTCGGTACAGGACAGTTCCATGCTTATGCCGCTTGCGCGCGCCGACTGCCTTCTCGTGCGCGAGCCTTTTGCCCCCGCCGCCAAGACGGGTGACAGGTGCTGCATCATCAGGCTGGCGCCCTAGCGCCAATCGCGACGGAAAGTGCTCTAAGCCGATGATCGAAGACGAGGCCGCGCAGCAGGTCGTTGCATTCTACGACGCGATCCTGAAATCCAGGGGCATCCGGCTCGTGCCCGACAGCATGATTCTCGATTACGGATGCGGATCGGGTCGGCACGCCTACGAATATGTCGATGCCGGATTTCACAATGCATTCGGCTACGACGTGCAAAACTACGTCGCACTGCGCGCGCCGGCTGATCGCGAGCGTTTTCGCTTCGATCCGCTGCCCGGCAATGTCGGCGGCTATCCGACCATGAGCAAGGTCCCGTGGCCCGACAATACGTTCGACTTCGTCTTTGCGACCTCGGTCTTCGAACACGTCATGGATCAAGAGGTGGCGTACGCCGAGATAAATCGGGTACTCAAGCGTGGCGGCGCGTTCCTCAATATCTTTCCGTCGAAATGGCGCCCGATCGAAGCGCACATCAATATTCCGTTCGGCGGTGTCTTCACCTCGCGACCCTATCTCAAATTTTGGGCGCTCCTCGGCATTCGCGGCCTGAACCAGGAGAGGTGCACGGTCGACGAGGTCCTCGAGCTCAACCGGCTGTTCACGACGCACGGGGTGAACTACTTGTCGGGCAGGCAAATCGCAGCGCTCCTTCGCCGGACCTTCGGCGAGTTCGAGTACGTGGAAGACGCGTTCATCCGCCACAGTCCCGGCCGCTCGAGACATTTGGCGATTCCGCTGAAGTTCGTTCCGATGCTCCGCCAAGCGTTCCGCGTAGCGCATACCCGGGCGATCCTGGCGCGAAAGCGCAGGTAGAGGCGGACGTGTCATCGCGGCGGACTCGTTCAGAGGCCGACATGTCGGACAGATGCGCGGACCGAGAAGAGGCCGCCGTGCTGAGCCGAGATGGGCCAATGACGCGGGCAAGTTCCGCAAATCCGAGCCGTTGTTCACCTCAAATTAAATGGTTGCGGAACACATATCGAACATATAGTGTCTGTTCATGATTTGTTTCGGCGAGTCGGTTGGGCTGCCGCAACGGGGGATGCAAAGATGTTGACTCGAAAACAGTTCGAACTGCTGCGCTTCATCCACGAGCGGCTGAAGGAGGCCGGCGTGCCGCCCTCCTTCGACGAGATGAAGGATGCGCTCGACCTGCGTT